>CAUQTL010000088.1:0-4851 GCA_963521035.1 uncultured Streptococcus sp. | reverse complement strand
GAATTATTAAGAAAGTTGGTTCTTTATTGGAAACGATAGTATTTTCAATCTCTGTTTTTCTAGCGGGTGTTTTATCCTTTTTTTCTCCTTGTATTTTTCCTCTTCTACCAGTCTATGCTGGAATTTTATTGGATGATCAGGAAAGTGCAAAAAGCTTCTCTCTGTTTGGAAGGAAAGTCGCTTGGTCAGGTTTGATTCGAACGCTTTGCTTTATTGCAGGTATCTCTCTCATTTTCTTTATCTTAGGATTTGGTGCTGGTTACCTTGGTAATATTCTCTATGCCAATTGGTTTCGCTATACCATGGGAACGATTATCATCATTTTAGGCCTTCACCAGATGGAAATTTTTCATTTTAAGAAATTAGAGGTTCAAAAAAGCTTTACTTTTAAGAAATCAGAAGCCAATCGTTATTGGTCAGCCTTTTTACTCGGTATTACTTTTAGCTTTGGTTGGACGCCTTGTATTGGTCCAGTTTTAAGTTCTGTTTTAGCGCTTGCCGCTTCTGGAGGTAATGGTGCTTGGCAAGGTGCAATCTATACCTTGATTTACACTCTGGGGATGGCAATTCCTTTCTTGGTTTTGGCACTAGCTTCAGGCGTAGTTATGCCATATTTTAGTAAAATTAAACGTCATATGATGCTACTGAAGAAAATTGGTGGTTTCCTTATTATTTTAATGGGAATTTTATTACTATTAGGACAAGTAAATGTTCTAGCTGGAATTTTTGAATAAAGGAGAAAAAGATGAAAAAAGTAATGTTTGCTGGCTTAAGCCTCTTGTCATTAGTTGTATTGATAGCTTGTGGTGAGGAAGAGACTAAAAAGACTAAAGCACCAGAACAATCCCCAAAACAACAGCAACAAACGACTGTACAACAAATTGCTGTTGGGAAAGAGGCGCCAGATTTTACCTTGCAATCAATGGATGGCAAAGAAGTAAAGTTATCTGATTATAAGGGTAAAAAGGTTTATTTGAAGTTTTGGGCTTCATGGTGTGGTCCATGTAAAAAAAGTATGCCTGAGTTGATGGAATTAGCGGCGAAACCAGATCGTGACTTCGAAATTCTTACTGTTATTGCACCAGGAATTCAAGGTGAAAAAACTGTTGAGCAATTCCCACAATGGTTCCAAGATCAAGGTTATAAGGATATCCCAGTTCTTTATGACACAAAAGCAACCACATTCCAAGCTTATCAAATTCGAAGCATTCCTACAGAATACCTAATTGACAGTCAAGGAAAGATTGGAAAGATTCAATTTGGTGCTATCAGCAATTCGGATGCAGAAGCAGCCTTTAAAGAAATGAACTAGAATAGATAAAAATCTGATTACAAGAGAGTAGTCAGATTTTTTCAGAAAAATATTTTATAAATATTCACAAATCTCCTATATTTATGGTAAAATAGAATCATCATTTTATTTTGGAGTCAAAGATGAATATATTTAGAACAAAGAATGTTAGTTTGGATAAAACAGAGATGCACAGGCATTTGAAGTTATGGGATTTGATTTTGTTAGGTATCGGAGCCATGGTAGGGACAGGCGTCTTTACAATTACAGGTACTGCAGCCGCAACTCTAGCGGGTCCAGCCCTAGTGATTTCAATTGTCATTTCTGCCTTGTGTGTGGGATTATCAGCTCTCTTTTTTGCAGAATTTGCTTCACGAGTACCTGCTACAGGTGGTGCCTACAGTTATCTCTATGCTATTTTAGGAGAATTCCCAGCCTGGTTGGCTGGTTGGTTAACCATGATGGAGTTCATGACAGCCATATCAGGCGTAGCTTCGGGTTGGGCAGCTTACTTTAAAGGCTTGCTCTCTCAATACGGGATAGCCCTTCCTCAGGCTTTAAATGGTACCTTTAATCCTCAAGCAGGAACATTTATTGATTTATTGCCTATTCTTGTCTTGGTATTGGTGACCTCGCTTGTTTTACTTAATGCTAAAGCAGCCTTACGCTTTAATTCTATTCTAGTTATTCTGAAATTTTCCGCTTTAGCTCTCTTTGTTTTAGTAGGAATTTGGCATATTAAACTTGATAATTGGAGCAATTTTGCTCCTTATGGTTTTGGACAAATCTATGGTGCTAGTACTGGTATTATGGCTGGTGCGTCCTTGATGTTCTTCGGTTTTTTGGGATTTGAATCTATTTCTATGGCTGTAGATGAAGTCAAGACTCCTCAAAAAAATATTCCTAGGGGGATTGTCTTATCGCTTTCTATCGTAACCATTCTTTATGCCTTGGTGACGCTTGTTTTGACTGGTGTGGTTCACTATAGTCATCTAAATGTCGACGATGCCGTTGCCTTTGCCCTTCGCAGCGTTGGGATTAGTTGGGCAGCTAATTATGTGTCATTGGTGGCTATCTTGACCTTGATTACGGTTTGTATCTCGATGACCTATGCCCTATCTCGTATGATTTACAGTTTAGCGCGTGACGGATTGATGCCTGCCGCCTTTAAAGAATTAACAAAGACTAGCAAGGTACCAAAGAATGCTACTATCTTGACAGGTCTAGCTTCAGCAGTAGCTGCAGGAATATTCCCACTAGCCAGTATCGCAGCCTTCTTAAACATTTGTACCTTGGCCTACTTGATTATGCTGGCTTACGGCTTGATTCGCTTACGGAAAGAAAAAGGAATGCCCAAAGCTGGAGAATTTAAAACACCATTGGTACCCCTGTTACCCATTTTATCAATCATCATTTGTTTATCCTTTATGTTGCAGTATAATATGGAAACCTGGATTGCTTTCCTAGTTGCATTGTTAGTAGGAAGTATCATTTACTTTACTTATGGTTATAAGCATTCTAGCATAGAAGAATAATGTGTGAATCTGTTGAGTTATTGAAACTCAGCAGATTTTTATATGTGAAAGAAATTTCAATTTTTTTCTAAAAATAGCTTGACAGATTAAATTTTTAGGAGTAGAATGTTTACCAGTTAATTAAATAGTTAAGGAGTTATCTATGAAGAAAAAAAGTTTATTTTTAGTATTGTTAAGTATCTTTCTTTTGTGTTTAGGTGCTTGTGGTCAAAAGGAAAGCCAGTCAGGTAAAGGGATGAAAATTGTAACCAGTTTTTATCCTATCTATGCTATGGTCAAGGAAGTATCTGGTGACTTGAATGATGTTCGAATGATTCAGTCAAGTAGTGGAATTCACTCCTTTGAACCTTCGGCAAATGATATCGCAGCCATCTATGATGCAGATGTCTTTGTTTACCATTCTCATACGCTAGAATCATGGGCGGGAAGTCTGGACCCCAATCTTAAAAAATCAAAAGTTAAGGTTTTAGAGGCTTCTGAAGGAATGACCTTAGACCGTGTCCCAGGGCTAGAAGATGTGGAAGCAGGGGATGGAGTTGATGAAAAAACGCTCTATGACCCTCACACTTGGCTAGATCCTGAAAAAGCTGGCGAAGAAGCTCAGATTATCGCTGATAAACTTTCAGAGGTGGATAGTGAACATAAAGAAACTTATCAAAAAAATGCGCAAGCCTTTATCAAAAAAGCTCAAGAATTGACTAAGAAATTCCAGCCTAAATTTGAAAAAGCGAGTCAGAAAACTTTTGTAACACAGCATACAGCCTTTTCTTATCTTGCTAAGCGATTTGGACTCAATCAACTTGGTATTGCAGGTATCTCTCCAGAACAAGAACCAAGTCCAAGACAACTAACAGAAATTCAGGAATTTGTTAAAACCTATAAGGTTAAAACAATTTTTACAGAAAGTAATGCTTCTTCAAAAGTAGCTGAAACTCTTGTCAAATCAACAGGTGTGGGGCTTAAAACTCTGAATCCTTTAGAGGCAGACCCACAAAATGACAAGACCTATTTAGAAAACCTGGAAGAAAATATGAGTGTTCTAGCAGAAGAATTAAAGTGAGGAAAGAATGAAAATCAATAAAAAATATGTGGCGGGTTCAGTGGCAGTCCTTGCCCTAAGTGTTTGTTCCTATGAACTTGGGCGGTATCAAGCCGCTCACGTTAAGAAAGATTCTAATCGAGTTGCTTATATAGACGGTGATCAGGCTGGCCAAAAGGCAGAGAACTTGACACCGGATGAAGTCAGTAAAAAAGAAGGGATTAACGCAGAACAAATCGTCATCAAGATTACTGATCAAGGTTATGTGACCTCTCATGGAGACCATTATCATTACTATAATGGCAAGGTTCCTTATGATGCTATCATCAGTGAAGAACTCCTCATGAAAGATCCGAATTATCAGTTGAAGGATTCAGACATTGTCAATGAAATCAAGGGTGGTTATGTGATTAAGGTAGACGGGAAATACTATGTTTACCTCAAGGATGCCGCCCATGCGGACAATATTCGTACAAAAGAAGAGATTAAACGTCAGAAGCAGGAACATAGTAGTAATCACGGTGGCGGTTCAAACGATCAGGCAGTAGTTGCAGCCAGAGCTCAAGGCCGTTATACAACGGATGATGGGTATATCTTTAATGCCTCTGATATCATCGAAGATACGGGCGATGCCTATATCGTTCCTCATGGCAATCACTTCCACTATATTCCGAAGAGTGACTTGTCTGCCAGTGAATTAGCTGCTGCTCAAGCCTTCTTATCTGGAAAAGGCGGTCAATTAAGTACGGTTGAATATCGTTCAAGCAGAGCTGAAACAAGATCTAGTGTGAGAATGAGTCAATCTGAGGCTCCTCAAGATTCTGCAACAGCTCCTGAAAGTCAAAGTGAGGATTTAGCTAGTCTCCTTCAAGAATTGTACGCCTTACCACTTAGCCAACGTCATGTGGAGTCTGATGGCTTGGTATTTGATCCAGCACAGATTACAAAACGTACTGCCAATGGTGTGGCAGTTCCTCACGGAGATC
>CAUQTL010000087.1:0-4892 GCA_963521035.1 uncultured Streptococcus sp. | reverse complement strand
ATTGCTGCAGATGCAGTAATTTTCCCTTGAGTCATAATGATAACTCTCCTTCAAATATTTTTAAATCTACTAAAAAAGGTTTCATATAGTTTTTGAAAACGTTTCAGTAAATTTTTACAATACTAATTTATCACATTTATTTTGACTTTACTAAGAATCTGCTCAGAAGTTTTTATTCTCTATTACAGTACAGTTTGAAAACGTTTTTAGTTTCTGTTTTATAATACTTAATAAAAATCAAAGAGCAAACTAGGAAGCTAGTCGTAGGTTGCTCAAAGCACAGCTTTGAGGTTGCAGATAAAGCTGACGTGGTTTGAAGAGATTTTCGAAGAGTATAAAAAGCGAGCAAGCCCGCTTTTAATCTATTTTACTAAAGTTTAGTAAGAGTGAACTAGTCAGAACAGATACAGAACTAAAGGCCATGGCTAGACCAGCTAGTTCTGGATTGAGGACTAGTCCAACACCAGAAAAGACTCCTGCTGCAATCGGAATTCCGGCGACATTGTAGATAAAGGCCCAGAAAAGATTGAGCAGAATTCGATTAAAGGTTTTCTTACTCATGTCAAAGGCACGAACCACTCCTAGGAGGTTATTAGTTGTCAACACCAAATCTGCTGACTCGATGGCAATATCTGTTCCAGCTCCCATAGCAATCCCCACATCTGCTACACTGAGGGCAGGAGCGTCATTGATACCATCACCAACAAAGGCTACTTTTCCAGTCGCTTGTAGTTTATGGATTTCATGGGCTTTTTCTTCTGGTAAGACACCTGCAATGACCTCTTCGATTCCGATCTGATCGGCAATAGCACGCGCCACACCTGCATTGTCTCCTGTCAGCATGACTGTTTTAAGACCTCGTTTTTTCAACTGACTGATGGCAAGCTTAGCATTTTCCTTAGGAATATCTTGCAGAGCAAGCAAGCCTTTGATTTCATTGTCCACAGCCAAGAAAACAACTGTCTTAGCTTCTTTTTCTAGTTCTTCTAGTTTTTCTTGATAAATGCTAGAAATATCCATGCTATCCAGCATTTTAGCATTTCCAAGCAAAACTTGTTTTCCATTGATTTGCCCTGAGACACCTTTTCCGTGCAAGGCTTGGAAATTTTCAACAGTTTGAAACTCAAGTCCAGCTTCACTCGCTCGTTTCACAACGGCTTCAGCCAGTGGGTGTTGAGAAGCTTCTTCCAAGGAAGCTGCCAATCCAAGCACTTCTACTTCGTCGCCGATGATATCTGTGACCACAGGTTTCCCTTCAGTCAAAGTTCCGGTCTTATCAAAGACGATAGTTTGAACTTTCTGGATTTCCTGTAGAACCGTTCCATTTTTGAGGAGAACTCCCATCTTGGCACTGCGACCTGTCCCCACCATAAGGGCTGTCGGTGTTGCAAGTCCCAATGCACAAGGGCAGGCAATAATCAGAACTGCTACTCCATAGAGAAGCGAAGACACAAAGCTCGCTCCAAGCACAACTACACTATCCCTGAGCAAGACGAACCAAACCCAAAAGGTCACAATCCCTAAAATGACAACTGCTGGGACAAAAATCCCTGAAATCTTATCCGTCAAGTCCTGAATCGGCGCACGACTTGTCTGAGCTTTCTTCACAAAATCCACAATCTGAGCCAAAACAGTCTCTGAACCAACTTTTTCTGCTCTAAAAACAAGTGTTCCACTATTATTGATGGTTGAACCAATGACGGTATCTCCAACTGTCTTGTCCACAGGCAGACTCTCACCTGTCACCATAGACTCATCAATACTAGAGATACCTTCTACTACGACACCATCAACCGCAATCTTTTCACCGGGACGCACTCGAATCAGGTCACCTACCTTGACTTGCTCCAAAGGGACTTGAACATAGTTATCCTCACGCAAGACTTCTGCAGTTTTAGCCTGCAAGTCAAGTAATTTCTCCACAGCTTGGGAAGTATTTTTCCGCATTTTCTCCTCAAAAACGGCTCCCATAAGAACGAAGAAGAAGATAAATGCAGCACTTTCAAAGTAAACGGGGAGGCCAGCGAAGAGGGCAACTAAGCTATAGAAATAGGCCACTAGGGTTCCCAGAGCAACCAAGGTATCCATGTTGGCATTGTGCTTTTTAAAACTAGCCCAAGCACTTTGGATATAAGGACCACCTGCTACTAGCATAATCGGTGTTGTGGCTAAAAAGGTGCCCCAACGCATGACTTGGTGACTAATTCCTCCTGTCGACATCCCAATCATGAGGATCACAAGAGGCACAGTAAAGATACTAGTAATCCAAAAACGCTGTAAAAGTGATAGAGATTTTCGAGTCTTCTCAACAACTGTATAACTTCCCTTTTGCATCTTCATACCACAAGAAAATTCATGTTGACCTAATTCTTGAGGTGTAAAACGAATGACTTTCTCTTCGTCTACGCCGATTGGTTCTAAGATGCCTTCTTCTTCAAACAGAATTTCCTTGTAACAGTTTGAAGGAGTTGCTCGATGAAAGGTAATCTCAGCTGGAATTCCCTTTTGAAGCTGGATATGGGCTGGATGATAGCCTTTGTCTGCCGTGATACGGATTTTTTGAACACCATTTTCAAGACTTGCTTTTACAATTTCATTCATATCATTCTCCTATTCTACAATCATCTTGCCGTGCATCATATTCATGCCACAAGAGAAACCATACTCTCCAGCCTGCTCAGGCGTGATTTCCACTACATACTCTTCACCCATTGGCAGGTCCGCATGTACACCAAAATCTGGAAAAACAATTTGGTCCAGACAGGGTGAAGGGTCCTTGCGGTCAAAGACAATGCGGGCTGGCACTGATTTATTGAGGATAATCAACTCAGGCGTATAGCCCCCCATGACCTCCACTCGAATCTCTTGATAACCCTTTTTTTGCTGGGCTTTTTGTCCAGATTTTTCAGGCTTTTTGAAAAACCAGAACAAGATAAAGGCGATAAGGGCAATACAAATAATGGTTACAATGCTATTTAACATGACGTCTCCTTTACATACAATTACATCTTACTTCTGTTACAGCGCTTGATTTCTTCTTAGAAATCACAGCTTCCAAGTCTTCCAAGTCAGCCTTAGTAAAATCACATTCAGCAATCAAATCAGCCAACAAGTTCTTAATCTTACGGGAACAAACCTTGTCTTTGATATCTTGGACAAGTAAATCCCGACTTTGGTCCAAAGTTAAAAGTGCTGAATAGACAAAGGACTTGCCTTCTTTTTTCCTCGTCAGGCACTCTTTCTCAACCAAACGAGCCAAAAGAGTTTGAATGGTCGACTTGGACCAGTCGAACCGCTCCGCCAGAACCCTAATCAAATCTGAACTAGTCTGCTCTCCTTGCATCCAAATAATCTTCATGACCTGCCATTCTGCATCTGAAATCTGCATCATCACACCTCCTAAATCTACATTTGTCGATTACAATTATCAGTATACTCTTAAAATCTACATTTGTCAACTATGAAATTAATCTTTTCTTTGAAAAATTGAATTTTAACCATATAATACAGGATTTGCAGTCAAATCTTACTATATAAACTATAAAAATATGCTATACTAAAGAAAAAAGAAAACAACCACTAGGGGTGCGTAAAGCTGAGATTAACAACTGTTAGACCCTTTGACTCAATCTAGGTAATGCTAGCTGATGGAAGTGGAAATGATAATGGGGACTAGCAGTCTTCTATTACCTTTCTAAAACAGACCAGCTTGTTCTTAAGAATACAAACTTCAGTTGGTTGGGAGGTTTTAGATGACTTATTTACCCGTTGCTTTGACCATTGCAGGGACTGACCCTAGTGGTGGTGCTGGCATTATGGCTGATTTAAAGTCGTTCCAAGCTAGAGATGTCTATGGAATGGCCGTTGTGACCAGCCTTGTCGCTCAAAATACCAGAGGTGTTCAGCTAATTGAGCACGTTTCTCCTCAAATGTTGAAAGCTCAATTGGAAAGTGTCTTTTCGGATATCAAGCCTCAGGCTGTAAAAACTGGGATGTTGGCAACTACTGAAATAATGGAAATCATCCAACCCTATCTTAAAAATCTGGATTGTCCCTACGTCCTTGACCCTGTTATGGTCGCAACAAGCGGTGACACCCTGATTGATACCAGTGCCAGAACCTACCTAAAAACAAACCTGCTTCCCCTTGCAACTATTATCACACCCAATCTTCCTGAGGCAGAAGAGATTGTTGGTTTCTCAATCCATGACCCCGAAGACATGCAACGTGCCGGTCGCCTGATTTTAAAAGAATTTGGTCCTCAATCTGTAGTCATCAAAGGTGGCCATCTCGAAGGTGGTGCTAAAGATTTCCTCTTTACCAAAGATGAACAATTTGTCTGGGAAAGCCCACGAATTCAAACCTGTCACACCCATGGTACTGGATGTACCTTTGCTGCAGTGATTACAGCTGAACTAGCCAAGGGCAGAAGTCTTTATCAGGCAGTTGATAAGGCCAAGGCCTTTATCACAAAAGCCATTCAAGATGCCCCTCAACTCGGTCATGGTTCTGGTCCAGTCAACCATACAAGTTTTAAAGATTAAAAAAACTCTCTAGTTCCCACTTTAAGGGAATTAGAGAGTTTTTATACTTCTTCAAACTAGGTCAGCTTTATCTGCAAGCTCAAAGCTGTGCTTTGAGCAACCTGCAGCTAGCTTCCTAGTTTGCTCTTTGATTTTCATTGAGTATTAATTAGAAAATAATATCATCCAACTTTGTTAAAAAAGCTTGTGTTTTTGCCTCTATATCTTCTGCCTGCATCAGATCGCGTACGACTGCTACTCCAGCTATTCCAGTGTCAACAAGCTGGTCAATGTTCTCTGACGTCAAGCCTCCAATAGCAACTACTGGAATGGCGACCCTTTGGCAAATTGCCTTCAAGGTTGAAATCA
>CAUQTL010000086.1:0-4963 GCA_963521035.1 uncultured Streptococcus sp. | reverse complement strand
CCTTGGCGATGAAATATTCCACTAAAGCGCGAGTCCGCTCCGGGCTGATTTCACCCTCCTCGTCATAGCAGGCGTAGAAAGCAGGGATGACACCTTGGTATTTGGTCATATTTTCCATTTTCTTTTATCTCCAAATCTAGAATTTCTATAAATTAAGGCCTTTCGTATTTGGCAAAAATCTTCTCTAAAACAGTAATCTGCGTGAAGGCCAATCCAGCAAAACCGATTAAAACAAAGAGCGATAGCCCTAGTAAAAGTAGAAGTCCTGAACTAAGAAGCACTGTCAAAATTGCTACTAGAATGGCTATCATCAGGAAAAACCAAGGAAAGTTAAGACTGAGCAAAACTAGACTAGTCTGTAACCCACCTATAAGAGACTGCTCAAATCGGCCAGCCAGTGGATAAACACACAGAAAGAGCGCTGTTGTAAAGATAAGAAGAGCAAAGCAGGCAACTTTCAGTATTTGAAAAGGCAGAGCCTCCTGACCCCAGATAAGAAGGAGGTCAAAAATACTGATAGCAGACAGCATCAGCTCCAGCAGGCCTAGTTTGAAGCCCAGCTGCCAATTTTCTCGGAAGGCCTTGATATAGACAGCCGTTACTTTTACACGACGACCGCCTTTGATCTCAAAAAGAGTTTGATAGAGGCTTAGCTTAGCAATACCGATGGTTAGAAGAGGCAGAGATGTCAGCAGAAAAAGCAAGTTTACTGTCGCTAAATCAAGGATTTTCTCACAAATCTGCATAAAGAAATTATCCGTATCAAAAATAGTCTCTATCAATCGGGTACCTCTTTTATCCATTGCTAGCCTCCTTTTTAAATATTAATCCAATAAAACTTTAAACACACACTTTTTAACTGTCTCTTCTCTGCCAGCAAATTGATTAGGCTGATGGGCTTCTTCTGGCAAAAAAGCAGCAAAATTGAGACCGTCTAACAAGAGCGGATAAGTCTGTTCGCAAACAACAAAACCAATATCTCGACCTTCATCATAGGCTTCCTGAACTTCTCTAATCTGACAGCCATATTGGATCAGCTCATGCCCTTCCAAAAGAAAGTGCAGGTCCAAGTATCTCTGGTGAAATTCAAAGCTTTCCTCTTGCTGCTGACTGAGAGTATTTTCCTGCAAAAAGAAGAAGACCCTATCACCATCTACTTCATAGCGCCCTGAGTTTAGATTAGATACATTGTGACTCAGGAGATAATCAATGGCTGTATCGATATTTTTGTGAATGCCTCGATAACGAACGAGATTCTCTAATTGATCAAAAATCATATTTCTATCCTTTAACAGCTCCCATCGTGATTCCTTGTGTGAAGGATTTTTGGAAGATGAGGAAGACTGCCACAATTGGCACTGCTGCCAAAGCAGCTCCAGCCATAATGAGGCCATAGTTAGTTGCCATTTCAGCCTGCATAGTCGCAACCCCGAGAGATATTGTCAGATTTTGCCGAGATGTCAACATAACCAGCTGCATAAAGTAGTCGTTCCAAGTATTGATAAAGGTGAAAATAGCTAGAGCCGCAAAGCCCGGTTTGACAATCGGGAAAGCAACACTCCAGAAAGTCCGGATTTCGCCACAACCGTCGATTTTAGCAGACTCAAGAAGCTCTGTCGGGATGTTTTCACTGAACTGCTTCATTAGAAAAACTCCGAAAGGCCAGCCAACCAACGGTAAGATTACTGCAGCCAAGGTATCGTGAATTCCCATGAAATTAACAATACGCACTAGTGGTACCAGTACTACTTGCTTAGGCAAAGCCATGGCCGCAATGAAAATTGCAAAAAGAATCCGTTGACCATAGAACCGCTTCTTGGCCAAAACATATCCTGCCAAAGAAGACGTGGCGCAGACCAAAAACATGGTCGCAAGCGAAATGAAAACACTATTCCACATCCATTGCATGGCTGGATTTTGCACCATCAATTGCTGGAAGTTTTCAACCGTTGGCATTTTTGGCCACCATTCTGGCGGAATGACGATCGTTGCTGGTTGAGACTTGAAAGCTCCTGTCAAAATCCAATAGAAAGGAAAAACAAAGAGGATGGTTAGTATGGCCAAAACAAAGCCTGATACCACCTTAAAAACATTCATTTTTTTAGTTTGCATCTTCTTTCTCCTTTCTCTAGTATTCTACATCGTTTCCAAGAATCTTGAATTGGGCAAAGCTGATGATGGCAATCATGACTGCTAAAAAGACTCCCATGGTATTAGCGTAGCCGTATTCAGATAACTTGAAGGCTTTTTCATACAAATAGTACATGAGCGTACTGGTTGAGTAATTAGGTCCGCCTGATGTCAAGAGCTGAATCAAGGCAAAACACTGGAATGAGTTAATCGTAGTAATGATAGCAATGTAAAGGGTTGTTGGAAGCAGGCTAGGCCATTTGATTTTCCAGAATACTTGCATTTCTGTTGCACCATCCACTCGCGCAGCCTCAACTAGAGAATTGTCAATATTTCCCATTGCTGCGATATAGAGAATGATAGGTTGGCCCACAGAAGTTGTTAAGAGAATAATGATAATCGCTAGCAATGCCCAATGTTTATCCCCAAGCCAAGAAATATTTTGATTGATGACATGGCCTGACTTCAAAACAAAGTTCAAAATACCAGACAGCGGATCGTAGATCCATTTCCATACGACCGTCACAGCTACGCTCCCTGTAACAACTGGCAGGAAGAATACAAAACGGTAAAAGGAACGAGAGACAGCATTCATCTCATAAGTCTGCGAAGCCACAAACAAAGAGAAGAGAACTACAATCGGCACAGAGCCGACCACGATAATGACCGTATTAATCAGCGATTTCATAAAGACCGGATCTTTAAACATCCGAATATAATTATCAAATCCGACAAAAGTAAAGGAGGTCATCGTATAGTTAAAAAAACTAGTAACAAAACCCATAATCATAGGTGCCAAGACAAATACCGTGAAAAATATCAGTATTGGAGCTAAAAACGCGTATGATACTAGGGTTTCTTTCATTCTGATTTTATTGACTTTCACAATGAGGTACCCCTCTTTCAAGATTTTCTAACAAAATCCCCCTTTTTCTACCTCTAGAAACCGTCAACAGAAAAAGGGGAGGATTTCACATTTGCTTATTTTTTAGTAATTGTTTCGTTTGCCTTTTCTGTAAATGTCTTCAAAGCAGGTTCAACCTTTTCATCACCATTGGATACAGATTGGAGCATTGGGAACCAAAGAGTTCTCATTTCCGCAAAGCCATCAATCGTGTTGTAATATGGTGAATAGTACTGAGTCCATCCACTGATGGTTTCCATACGTTTATCATCATAGAGTTTTCCAAATGAAGTACGAACTGGGAAAGCACCTGTGCGAACTACATTCTTAGGTCCCCACTCTTTGTCATCAGCGATAAATTGGACGAACTTCTTAGAAGCTGCTACTTTCTTTTCATCTTTATTGTTAAAGACTGCAAATCCGTTTACAAGATATTCAAGAGCTGGTTTACCAGATTCTGATGGGAACGGTACTTCCACTACATCGACTTTGCTGGCTTCTAAAAGTTGTGCTTGAATACCGTTTTGAGAAGGAGCCCAAAGAAGAGTGTAGGATGTTTGGCCGTTAGCAAAGTTTTGAATATCTGCTCCACCATCATATTGAGAGCCGTTCATCATCAAACCGTCGTTAATCCAACCAACTGCTTTTTCCAGTCCTTTGACAAACTTAGGATCATCAGTTGTGTATTTGGTAACTTTTTCGTCTGTAATAGATCCGCCGTAAAGATTAGCGATGAAGGCACGAGTTCCTTGGTCACCACCTTGACCATTACTAAAGAGGGAACCTGGAGTATAGCCTTTATCTTTCAGAGCTTTCAGCACTTTTTCAAAATCAGATGTTGTCCAGCCTTCCTTGACAAGATTTGCTACACCGGCATCTTCCAACATTTTCTTATTGAAAGCCATATAGAATGGAGCAGAGCTGATAGGATACATGTAAGCCTTATCTCCTGCCTTGCTGGCTTGGATAATGTTATCATTATTGACATCTTTGACAAAGTCATCAGTAAAGAGATCGTTCAAATCAGCTAATTTACCATTTTTTCCATACTGGATAATCCGACCTGGTGCATCAAATAAAACATCTGGTGCTGTGCCTGCTTCGATAGCTGTCGTAATCTTTTCAGGACCAGATTTAAAGTCAATAGTTTCTAGATTGACGTGAATATCTGGGTTCGCTTTTTCAAAAGCCTCGATAATTGATTTTTCATAAGTTCCAACACCATCGTTGGCATTTTCCTGTGTGAAGACTGGGAAAGCCCACCAAGTAATCTCTGTTTTGCCAGAATTACTGCCAGAGCTAGCTGTTTTATCTGATCCGCCATTGTTTCCACAAGCTGCTAAAGAAACAATTGCAGCACCTGTCAATAACGATGCGAATAATTTGCCGAATTTCATATTCTTTTCTCCTTAAAAATGAATTTCTCTTAAATCTAGTCCTTTTCTTTACAAAAACTGAGAGACTTATTTGTCTTTGTTTTCCAGTTTCAAGTAAGGATTGGACCTGGTGACAGACATGGACCTGTTAGTCCTTCTTGTTTTACTGCTTCTTCAGAACAGTAAATAAGTATTTTTAGAACCTTAACTCGATAAATTCACTCCCTTTTAATAATTCTCTTTTTATAGATAGCGTTTTCATTTTTGTTTAAAATTCTTAGATTTTGATTCGCTCCTGACTCTCAAAGTCAAATATATGAGCCTTAGGCATCTTAAAGGTAAAGCGAATCTTAGAGCCAGGCTCCAAATAGTTAGAAGCTTCCACTTTGGCTGAAAATTCTTGTACGCCAGCCTTACAATAGAGAACAGACTCGCTGCCTAGCAACTCTGAAACGGTGACTTCAGCATCTACAGTGCTATCTGGAAAAGTATCTTCTACTATCAACTCAGCCGAGATATCCTCTGGTCGAATGCCCAGTATCACTTTCTTTCC
>CAUQTL010000085.1:0-5027 GCA_963521035.1 uncultured Streptococcus sp. | reverse complement strand
TGATTTTATTAGGATTGGCAGAGAAATAAGAAAACATGACAACCAAGTCTTCATTACTATAGTTGGTAAACCAACTCATACTATTGATAAAGGTCATCTGGTCCAAAATCTGGAAAAGCTGGATAGCAGACCCTGTCAGGATAAAAGGAATGGCTTCCTTAATGGTGTCGACCAAAAGACGCTTGCTGTTTATCTTATCTCCTGTTTCAAGGACTCTTTTAAGTAATCCTTCTTTAGCAAGGAAATAGATCAAAACTGCAAAACTAGCTACCATGCCGACAAAGGCAGCAAAGGTGGATTGGGTAACCGCTGCTAGATAGTCTCCTGAGCCCATTTTCATAATCATAAAGGTAGCTAAGAGCATCCAGATAACACGAATGACCTGCTCAGCGATTTGGCTCATGGCATAAGGTTTCAGATTATTCATCCCTTGGAAGAAGCCTCGGATAACACTCATAGATGGGAAAATCAAGACCGCCCAAGCCAAGCTCTGCATGATTGGAATAAGGTCTTTCCCCACACCCGACAAATCTGCTAGCCAAGGAGCAAAGACATACAAGACTAAAGCAAAAACCAGACCTAGTCCTGTCATAAAGCCTAAAAAGCTCCGAATCAGGGCAAAGCTATGCTCTTCTTCTCGCATGGTATTGTACTTGGCCACTTGCTTGGCAACCGCAACTGGAATACCCGCTGTTGAAATCAGTAAGAACCAGGCATAGATATTATAGCCCATGGTAAAGAGACCATTTGCTGTAGCCGCATAAGACCCCATCCAGATATACCAAGGGATGATATAAATGGCACCGAGTAGACGACTGATAAAGTTACTAGCCGTTAGCCAAGCAGTCCCCCGTAACATCTGGGCCTGCTGGTGATTGTTTTCGTTAGACATAGATTCCTCATTTAATTTTAATAACTAGGAAAAATTCCTCATCTTCCATTATAAACTTTTCCTTGTCACTTGTAAATTTACGACTTTCGGTTTACAATAGAAAGTATGATTAAGATTGAAACCGTATTAGATATTTTAAAGAAAGATGGTCTCTTCCGTGAGATTATCGACCAAGGACATTATCACTACAACTACAGCCATGTCGTATTTGACACCATCTGTTATGACAGCCGCAAGGCCAAAGAGAAGAGCCTCTTTTTCGTCAAGGGTGCTGCCTTTAAGAAGGAATTTTTGATTTCTGCCATCTCTCAAGGCCTCGGTTGGTATGTGGCTGAAAAGGACTATGAAGTCGGCATCCCTGCTATTATCGTCAGTGATATCAAGAAAGCCATGAGTTTGGTAGCTATGGAATTTTATGACAATCCACAGAAAAAACTTAAACTCCTTGCCTTTACTGGTACTAAGGGTAAGACAACAGCAGCCTACTTCGCCTATAACATTTTATCTCAAAGTCACCGACCTGCAATGTTGTCGACCATGAACACAACTCTAGATGGCAAGACTTTCTTTAAGTCAGCATTGACAACCCCTGAAAGTATTGACCTCTTTGACATGATGAATCAAGCTGTACAAAATGACCGTACTCACCTCATCATGGAAGTCTCCAGTCAAGCCTATCTGGTCAAACGTGTCTATGGTCTAACCTTTGATGTGGGAGTTTTCCTCAATATCAGCCCCGACCATATTGGCCCGATTGAACACCCTAGCTTTGAAGACTACTTCTACCACAAACGTCTCTTGATGGAAAATAGCCGAGCAGTCATCATTAACAGTGACATGGACCACTTCTCTGTACTAAAAGAACAGGTAGAAGATCAAGACCATGATTTCTACGGTAGCCAGTCTGATAACCAAATCGAGAATTCCAAAGCCTTTAACTTTTCAGCTACGGGTAAACTCGTTGGAGATTATGATATTCAACTGATTGGGCACTTCAATCAAGAAAATGCAGTTGCAGCTGGACTTGCTTGTCTCCGTCTCGGAGCTAGTCTTGAGGACATCAAAAAAGGAATTGCTGCAACCCGCGTTCCTGGTCGTATGGAAGTCCTCACTCAGAAAAATGGAGCCAAGGTTTTCATCGACTATGCCCACAATGGGGATAGTCTAAAAAAACTAATCAAGGTTGTAGAGACTCATCAAACTGGAAAGATTGCTCTGGTTCTCGGTTCGACAGGAAATAAGGGAGAAAGTCGTCGTAAGGACTTTGGCCTCCTCCTTAATCAACACCCTGAGATTCAAGTCTTTTTGACTGCTGATGACCCCAATTATGAAGACCCAATGACCATTGCAGATGAAATTAGTAGCTACATCAATCATCCTGTTGAAAAAATTGCGGATCGCCAAGAAGCCATCAAGGCAGCGATGGCTATCACAAATCACGAATTAGATGCTGTCATTATTGCTGGTAAGGGAGCCGATTGCTACCAAATCGTCCAAGGCAAGAAAGAAGCCTATCCAGGAGATGCAGCCGTCGCAGAAAATTATTTATAAGATAGTAAAAAATCAAGGGAACTATTCCCTTGATTTTTTCTATTTTTATTTAAAAGCGTTTTTCAAACCTTCAACGGCACCTTCTACAGCACCTTTAGCGTCTTCAACCACTTCTTTTGCCTTAGCAACTGTCTTTTCTACAGCGCCTTCTGCTTCAGTCTTGCTATCTCCAGTAACTTTACCAAATCCTTCTTTGATAGAGCCTGTTGCTTGTTCCAATTTGTTTTCAAGTGACATATGATTGTCTCCTTTAATTTTATTCCGATATGTGTTACCGGTTACATATAGTTTATACCGAATACTAATGAAAGTCAAACAATGTGCTCAGAAATAAGAAATCAGGCCAAGTAGAAAGTTAATCTTTCCTTATCCAAATCGATAGCCAACTCATACTTTCCATCTTCATTTTGGACAATATAACCTAGGATAACTAAACTGTCCACAAAGATGTCACGGCGTTTCTGCATAAGCTGGTCTTTTTTGAGAAATTTCAACAAAAAAGTCGTCATATATTTGAGAGCATACTCAGGATTAACATCTCCCAAAATAGCATAAAGTTCCTGTTGTTTTTCTGTCAAAGGATACTGATGTTTGACCTTGTAGAAATAATTGGAAAGGGTCATTTTTGATCTCGCAAAGTCTGTCTTTTCAACTAAAATAGCTGCATTGGTTTGATTTCGTAATTCCGTCTCAAAACTCTGCTCTAACAAGGCTTGATAGACCGGACTATCTTCGCTGACAAAAATCTCTTGTTCCAGTTCGAGACTATCAAGTGACTCCAGCATAGGAAAATTAAGGTAATAACGCTTATTTTCTCGTAAAATCAAACCTGCCTTTATATACTCTTCCATGAGTTTATCAACTGCAACATCTGGAAATTGAGCCTTAATTTCTCGCAAAATAACATCCTCATGCTGGTCCAGATAGCGGATCAATTCTCTAAAAAATGGCTGTCTCGTCAAACGAGATGGATTAAAAATCTGAATCATGAAGATTCCTTTCTTTACATTCTAACAGAGGCGATGCTGCCAACTGGCTGGGATTGGTCCCAGCTTGGTTCAGAGGCACAGGCAGACCTAGTTCTCTATAATACTCTCTCCAAAAATCACTAATCTCCTGCTCCCCATCCCCAAATTTCATAGGTATGGTTTCAAAAATCGGTAGAATTTCTGCCATATACTGAGAACAGTAGAAGCCAGTTCCATCTGGATAGAAAGAAGCATTGTAGGGTGTTCCTAGATGTTTGCAAGCTTTTTCCTTCACAGACTGGATATCCATTTCTGGGTAAACATAGAGGTCGTACAAGTGATTGGACTCAAAGAAGGCTGTCGGTTCTTGACAAACAACACCAGCCTGTCCACTAGCGTGGTAAATCATCCCATCCAAACAAATCGCAACATGGTTATAGTTGCCTGTGGAAGTCTGGATGGCCTGTCCCATACCTGACTCATCTCTCACAAAAATCAAATCGCCATTTTCTAACATGCTTCACTCCTAGAAAAAAAGGAGCCGAAACTCCTTTCGATATAAGGCAAACTAGCCTTTCCTAATTTGAATTAACACTCAAAATCTTAAGCATTGAAGCTTTCAGTCAATTGAGGTACCACTTGTTTCTTACGTGAAACAGCACCAGCAAGGAAGGCATGATTGTTTTCAAGTTTGAATTTGAAGGCTGCTTCAACCTTGTCCATATTGGCACCAAGAGCCAAGATTTCTGAGTTTGAGTTGACGATATCTGTAATCATCAAGACAAAGTCAGAGTAACCGTTTGCTGTGTTGGCAGCTTGCATTGCAGCTTCGATTTCTGCTTGACGTTCCAAAACTTCAGCGATATCAACTGTGTTTACTTGAGCAACACGGACATTATTTCCGTTCAATTCAAAAGTTTTAGCATCGATGTCAATCAATTCTTCAGCAGATTTGCTAGCCAAGTTTGTACCAGCTTTCAACATAGCCAAACCATATTCCTCCAAGTTTACACCAGCTAATTCAGCCAATTCAGGAGCAATGACTGTATCTGTTGGGTGTGTTGTTGGTGATTTCAAAAGAAGGGTATCTGAAATCAAACCTGAAAGCATCAAACCAGCAAGCTCTTTAGGCACAGCCACACCATGTTCTTTGAACATACGGTAAACGATTGAAGACGCTGATCCAACTGGCTCCAAACGCATGTAGAGTGGGCTTGCAGTTTCAAAGTTAGCCACACGGTGGTGGTCCACAACACCATAAACTTCTACTTCAGCAATATCTGATACAGATTGTTGGAATTCATTGTGGTCAGTCAGGATAACTTGCTCTGCTCCTTCCGCTTTAGCAGAAGTGATAACACGCGGTGCTTCCACACCAAAATAGTTCAAGACAAAGGCTGTTTCTTCATTTGGAGTTCCAAGGGCAACAGCTTCCGTATCCAAACCGTAAGCTTCTTTTGCAAGGTAGGCAAAGGCTACAGATGACCCGATGGCATCTGAGTCTGGATTTTGGTGACCAAATACTAGAATCTTAGACATGATAATACCTCATTTTGTTTATTCTCTTTATTGTAGCATTTTTTTCGCTTTTTGACAAAAGTAAGAGGAGTCAAAGG
>CAUQTL010000084.1:0-5041 GCA_963521035.1 uncultured Streptococcus sp. | reverse complement strand
ATCCTAGCAGCATCTGCCCTCCAATACATCGCTATTGTTTATTACATGTAAAAAAGTTGAGAAATTCAATCTCAACTTTTTTCTTTACACATATTGATAAAGTACTGGTGCAAGCGCACATCATCAGTCAATTCTGGATGAAAAGAAGTTACCAGCATATTTTTTTCTTGGGCTGCAACGATTTGATCTTCAACTGTTGCTAGAATTTCTACATCTTCTCCAACACTGCTGATAATTGGACCACGGATAAAGGTCATTGGAATCTGACCGACTCCCTTACATTCTGCTTCCGTGTAGAAACTTCCTAATTGGCGCCCATAGGCATTGCGCTCGACCATCATATCCATAGTTCCAAGATGACACTCTTCCTGAGAAGAAATTTCTTTAGCTAAGAGAATCAAGCCTGCGCAAGTACCAAAAACGGGAAGTCCAGAAAGTATGGTTTCTCGAATGGGAATCAGCATGTCCTGCTCACGTAAGAGCTTGCCCATGGTTGTAGATTCCCCACCAGGTAATATCAATCCCGACAAATCACTCTGATGTTTCTGAAAATCATCTAAATTTCTGATTTCAACACTTTCGACACCTAATTGATCTAGCACTTTTGCATGTTCTGCAAAGGCCCCTTGCAAGGCCAATATTCCGATTTTCATCTATTTTCCTCGCTCAGCCATGAGGATTTGGATCTCATTTTCATTGATACCAACCATGGCTTCTCCTAAATCTTCAGAGATTTGAGCCAAGATTTGAGGATTTCGGAAATTAGTCACCGCTTTGACAATAGCACTCGCTCGTTTAACAGGATCTCCTGACTTGAAAATACCTGAACCGACAAATACACCTTCTGCCCCTAATTGCATCATTAACGCCGCATCTGCTGGCGTTGCAACGCCTCCAGCCGCAAAGTTTACAACTGGTAATTTCCCATATTCATGAACGTATTGAACCAATTCTACAGGGACTTGCAAGTCCTTAGCAGCAACATAAAGTTCGTCCTCACGTAGGTTTTGAATGCGGCGAATTTCCTGATTCATCATACGCATATGACGAACAGCTTGGACGATATCCCCCGTACCCGGTTCTCCTTTTGTACGAATCATAGAAGCACCTTCAGCGATACGACGCAAGGCTTCACCCAAGTCCTTAGCCCCACATACAAAAGGAACTTGGAATTCTTTCTTGTCCACATGGAAACGGTCGTCAGCTGGAGATAGAACTTCACTCTCATCGATATAGTCAATTTCAATAGCCTCTAAAATCTGAGCCTCAACAAAATGCCCGATTCTGACCTTGGCCATTACTGGAATACTAACCGCTTCTTGGATTTCCTTAATCATCTTTGGGTCACTCATGCGGGAAACCCCACCAGCTGCACGAATATCAGCCGGAATCCGCTCCAAGGCCATAACAGCTGCTGCACCAGCAGCTTCTGCGATACGGGCTTGTTCAGGATTTTGAACATCCATGATAACGCCACCTTTAAGCATTTGTGCTAAGTTTTTATTTAATTCATAACGATTTTCAGTCATTTCTTTATCCCCATCATTTGTATTGGTAGCTACCATTTAATTTTAAGTCAGATTAGAATGAATCACAAGATAAAAAAACGATAATTGCATGGGTACAGATTGACTAAAAAACTATCTGACCTTAACTTAAGGCCAGATAGTTCATTCATTTTTATTTTTCAGCTGTAAGGGCAGCCATTGTAATGTAGTTGTATGGTTTATTAAAGTGTGGCAAGAAGAATAGGTCAGTCAAAGCCAATTTTTCAATTGTTACATGCTCTTGAATAGCAAGTGAGAACATGTGAATTCCCATACTAATCGCAGGGTCATGTGAAACCATTTGTGCACCAAGAATTTCACGACTATCTTTGTCAAAGACAATCTTGATGGCTACTTCATGGTTATCATGTTTCATGAATTCTGGTTTTTGAAGATCGTTAAATCCTGTTTCAGTTGCGTTGTAACCAGCAGCTTTAGCTTTTTCAAGAGTCAAACCAGTTGAAACCATGTGAAGACCGTAGATTGAGATACCGTTTGAACCTTGAACACCGATTCCTTCCAATTCATGTCCACAAGCATTGTAAGCACCAACAATACCAGTACGAACTGCGTTTGAAGCAAGTGCGATGTAGCTTGTATCTTTACGAGCGTTGTCATAAACAGTCGCACAGTCTCCAACAGCAAATACACCAGGAAGTGAAGTTTCTTGTTTCTTGTTTACAAGGAAAGCACCGTTACGGAAGAGTTCAATCTTACCATCAGCAAGAGCAGTATTTGGACGGAAACCAACTGCAAGGATAACCATATCCACATCGAAAGTTTCTTTATCAGTAATCAAGCGTTCAACTTTACCGTCACCCTCGATTGCTTTAACAGTTTGACCAAGAGCCAAGCGAATGTTGTGGTCTTCCAAGTTCTTCGCCATCATTTGTGTGAAGTCTTTGTCATAGTAACCGTTCAAAACAGTATCAACGATATCAACAAGGACAACTTCTTTTCCAAGACGCTCAAAGGCTTCAGCAAGTTCAACACCGATGTAACCACCACCAACAACGGCAATACGGTCGAGGTGTTGGCTCTTGTCAGCAAGTTTATTGATAACTTCTTCAGCATTTTGGTACAATTTCACGAATTGTACGTTTTCAAGAGTTGCTTTAAATTCGCGGTTTCCTTTAACAATTTCAACACCTTCGATTGGTGGCAAGATTGGTGTAGAACCCGTAGCAAAAATCAATTTCTCGTATGATTCTTTGTGTTCTTTTCCTTCAACTTCAGCTGTAACTACTTTGTTATCATAGTCGATTGAAAGAACTGGTGAATTCATGTAAACCTTAGCACCCTTAGCTTCCAATTTTTCTTTATCAGAATAGAACAAGCCTTCAGCACCGTCAATTTGTTCACCAATCCAAAGGGCCATTCCACATCCTAGGAAAGAGATGTTAGAGTTTTGGTCGAATACAACAATTTCGTTCTCATTACCAAAATTATCCAACATAGTATTAATACATGCTGTACCAGCGTGGTTAGCACCAACTACAACGATTTTACTCATAGAAAAATTCCTACCTTTAATTTAAAATTTACTCTTCTAGTATAACATTTACTGTTAGCGTTTACAAGAGTTTAGCTAATTTTCCCGATTTTTTTGTAAAAAAATGTAAATAATCTGTATTTTATCAGCCTTTCTTACAATTACTCTTTATATTTTCTGAGCATATTTCTTGACAAGTTTACAAATTTTATTTGTGAAAACGCTGACTTTATGGTATGCTAGTATCATGGAAAGAAAATGTAAGGGGTTCATTTTTCATAAATTTACTATGTTTCAACCTTCTTTTCATAAGAGAAAGGAGTTGGTAGCTTGCCTCTAAGTTCACATTCTGAACGCCTAATGGGAACCACTATCACTATTTCATTAGTGGATGAGCGAGCAGATATCTTGCTCCAAAAATCCTTTGATTTACTCAAAGAGCTTGAATACCGCTTCAATGCCAATAGTCAAGAATCGGAGTTGATGAAAATCAATCATCAAGCTGGAATAGCTCCAGTCAAAGTTCATCCTGATTTGTTTGAATTGATTTCACTTGGATTAGAGCATAGCCTAGCGCCCTCTAGTCATCTCAACATCAGCATTGGTCCCTTGATTCAGACCTGGCGCATCGGTTTTTCAGATGCCAAGGTCGCCCAGCCTCAAGAAATTGAATCGGTGCTACCTTTAATCAATCCTCATTATATCGAGTTAGATTCTTCCACTTCCACTGTGTTTTTAAAACAAAAAGGAATGAAGATCGATCTTGGTTGTTTAGCCAAGGGTTATAGTGCGGATAAAGTTGCCCAATTTCTTAGAGAAGAGGGAGTGACATCTGCCTTGATCAATCTGGGAGGGAATATCCTGACTATTGGAAAAAATCAGGCAAGAGGAAATCAGCCTTGGCAAATCGGGATTCAAGACCCAGCTAATCCGAGGGGAAATCACTTAATGACCATCCCGGTTGTCAATAAATCTGTCGTGACTTCAGGCATTTATGAACGTCACCTGACAGTCGATGGAAAAGATTACCATCACATTTTTGACAGTCATACAGGATATCCTATTGAAACGGAACTTGCTAGTCTCACAATTATCTCTGATAAATCAGTTGATGGTGAAATATGGACAACTCGTTTATTTGGAGAAAGACCTGCTTCTATCCTCTGGCAAGTCGAAAGTTTAGAGGGCATCGAAGCTATCCTCATCGATAAGGAAGGTCACCTAAGTTGTTCTTCAGGAATTCCTACTCTATAGAAACAAATGTTTCAATGGAGTTTTAAAATTGTATTATGTAAAAAGAGAAAGGAAATCTCATGTTAAAACTTATTGCTATTGTTGGAACAAATTCAAAACGTTCTACAAACCGCCAATTGCTTCAATACATGCAAAAACACTTTGCTGAAAAAGCTGAAATTGAACTTGTTGAAATTAAAGACATTCCTGTCTTCAATAAACCAGCTGACAAGCAAGTACCTGCTGAAATTCTAGAAATAGCTGCTAAAATTGAAGAGGCAGATGGCGTTATTATCGGTACTCCTGAGTATGACCACTCTATCCCAGCTGTTTTGATGAGCGCTCTTGCTTGGTTGTCATACGGTATTTACCCACTTTTGAACAAACCAATCATGATTACTGGTGCTTCTTACGGTACGCTTGGTTCATCACGTGCCCAATTACAACTTCGCCAAATCTTGAATGCTCCAGAAATTAAAGCAAGTGTCCTTCCAGATGAATTCTTGCTTTCACATTCTCTTCAAGCCTTCAACCCAAGTGGAGACCTAGTGGATCTTGATGTTATCAAAAAACTGGATGCTACTTTTGACGACTTCCGTATCTTTGTAAAAATCACAGAAAAATTGCGTAACGCACAAGCACTACTTCGCAAAGATGCCGAAGACTTTGACTGGGAAAATTTGTAAGATAGGAGACCAAAAAGAATGAAATTTGTTGGACTTGTAGGATCAAACTACGATCAATCATATAACCGTAAACTCTTGGAATT
>CAUQTL010000083.1:0-5165 GCA_963521035.1 uncultured Streptococcus sp. | reverse complement strand
CCATGTTGCCGGGAAGAGCTGTCCCGCTGCCCAAACGATAGACAATACCACCTTCTTGGTCAATAGCGAGCAAGAGCGGCAACTTACCATTATTAGCTTGGTTACCGATAGCTGCTTGCTGCAGGGCTTGCGTCAAGGCCAAGGTTTGAGCAGTTCCTTTCACATTCTCAGCAAAAAGAATAACTCCGCCAAAGTCGTATTTATCAACCGCTTCTGCAACCTCTTTATTAAGCTCCGTCATATCGGACTGGGCAGCTTGGCCCTCTTGCTGCCATTTTCTGAAGTCTGGCATCAGCATCTGGGTAATTTTCTGATGAAGCGTCATATCTGCCACAAGCTCCTGTACTCTCTTAGAAGCTGGTGGCGCATCAGTCGCCGCTTGACCTTGCGCCTGATTGGCATCTGAGGAAACTTCTGCAGACTGAGCGGTCGCTGGTTTGGCAGAATCTTCTACCAAATTACCAGTATTGGCTTCTTGGGTTGAAGCAGCCGTTTCAGTAGCTGCAACTTCCGAAGCATCAGAGACTGGCAAGGCTTTTGCGGCAATTTGACTATCCTGACTTGTCGTGCCACTAGCCCCTGCAACACTATCAGAAGAGTCCGTTACAACTGCTGCACTTGCTTGTTCAGACTGGTTAGCAGATTCTGGCGGCTGATTAACCGAATCTGCTTTTATGGCTCCCAATGGCCAAAAAACTAGTAATGATAAGGCAAGCGCCAATAGCAATTTATACCTTTTCATCATAGGCATTCTCCTTTCATCCCTATAATAATAGCACAAAAAACGATGTTTGTAAACGTTTACATATTATCTAATGATTGTTTGTTTTTATCACCAATTAGTAATACAATCTCTATAAAAATGAAATAGTATTACAATATTATAGAAATGTTACAGAGGTATAATTTTATAGAAATAACATAACCTAACTGTTAAAAACAAGATTCTTTTATCTTGTGCTAACAGTTGCATAGAAAGGATTTGCTATGAGACAAGAAAAGAACACCAAAGCAATGTTCAACAGCCGCTACTGGCTGGGGCTTTCCCTCGCTTCTGCTGCAACTTTGGCCGCTGCTTTGATTTCCACCGGAACAGTTCGAGCGGAGAACAAGTCAATCCCTGACTGGGCTTCTAGACGTGAAGTTGGTATTTACGATCCTAGTGTACCAGACATTGAGGACGACCCTACTATCTTTGATGATCCAGGACCTATCAAGGTTCCGGAAGCACCTAAGAATGATTATCCTAGCGTTATTGATGAAGAAACTGGTGAAAGGATTAGAAATAGAATCGTTCTTTACAAGGGTAAATACTATGCACTTGATCCTATTAGATCTATATACGAAGTTCGGGATGATCCAGGAGAACAAATTCCGACGAATCTAAAAAACTCCTTCTATACTAGCCCAACAGGTAAAGTCTATTATTTTGACGAAAAAGGACGAAGGGTCATCAATCTTTACAGTGTAGACGGCAAGCAATACTTCTTTGATTCTTACGGAGAAATGGTCAAAAACAGATTTGTTAGTTACTCTGAATATACTTATTACTTTGGAGAAGATGGGACACCTTATAAAAACGGACTTTATAAGATTGGCAAGTACTATTATTACTTTACCGAGTATAGCGATCTTTTGAGGCAAGGTTCTTTCGACTACAAAGGAAAGACCTATTATACTAATTGGCATGGCGTTGTCAATATAAAAGACGAAGAAGTTACACCATAACGAAAAATACCAGAAATAAGGACGTATGTCTTCGTTTCTGGTATTTATTTTATTCAAAATCACTCAAATAGAAAATTCATTTTTTATAAGCAGATGGTTATTGTTCTTTTGATTTTCTTACACTAATACCTAGTCCCAATCCAGCCAGAAGCAAACCAAGCCCCACAACACTATAGACTGCCTTTTCGCTACTTCCTGTTTTAGGAAGAGTCTGTTCAGATTTGGCCAAAAGTGTTGGTGCCTGAACATGGTAGACGGTAGATATAGGCATTGTAGTACGACGCTCAAGATAGAATTGATAACTATCTTTTATGATTTTATAGTAACGAGCTTCATTGACACTTTCAACAATCCATGAAGTGGTTCCTTTTGTTAGAGCATCAGCTAGGTTATTTTCGATATCAAGCACTCTGCCTTCTGTTGCAAAATTTTTGTAAATTCCCTCAATCGCTTTTACCGTTGCTACGGTTCTTTCTATACCAGCAGCTTTCAAAGCCGCAAGTGTATCAGCAACCGTTGGAATTGAAGGGTCTTCTTTCATTTCAGCATCTGTTAATAAAACGACGAATTTCTTATTTTTAGATGACTTAGACCAATCATAGGTCGAAATAATCTGGTTCAGGGCAGGAGTTAGTGTTTCTGGAGTATCTCCTCCACTCGCTATACGAATCGCAGCTAACGCTTTTTCGAGCTCAGCCGGATCAGTTGTAAAATAAGATGACCCAAACCGTGTTAGAACCGTATCTTCATCTTTGCTGCCAGAATTACGGCCGTAGACTTCATCACTAAATGTCGCCAAGCCAAAACGTGCTGTAATCCCCTCTTTAGTAATATTTCGCACAAATTCATTAATATTTGCACGAACAATATCAATTGTGCCACCCATGGATCCTGAACGGTCGACAACAAAGACAATATCAGCTGAACCTGCTTTTGTCACAGTTGGTGGCGTTGAGGTGTAGGTGATGGTTGTAGTCTTATCTACTCTCTCATACTGCGTATAGGGATTCCCATTTTCATCTGTGCCAGATAAAGTATTTTCAGTACGTCTAGTTATTGGCTCTGGCGCCTTATCAACCTTTGCCGGAGCCACTTCTGTCTTTGTAACATCAACGGTTGCCGTTTCTACATGGACTGTTTGATTGCCTTCTTGACTTTCTTTGACATCAACAGGCGATACATTTTTTGAGACATCGATCAAATCTCCTGGTTTCGCTGTAGATTCTTCAACAACAGGTTTCGTCGTATCAGCAGCAATTTCAGCACCAGCAGCTTCAATCGGAGAGCTTACTGCTTCAGTTTTTGCTATACCGCTTGAAGATGGTGTCCCAACCTGGTCTGCAAAAACATGCGAAGCTTGTGAAAAGGCAAATAGAAGAGTTGCTGATGCTAATCCAACTTTCAATTTGTACAATGAAAAGCCTGGAAGTTTAAATGATTCTTTTTCCATAATTTCTCCTTATCTTTTTAGATTTAGAAACATGATTGCATCTATTTTATATAGAATAACATAAAAAAATAGGAACTGCAAGCGATTTCATATATTTATTAGTCTAAAAATTAAAATTTTAGAATATTATCAGAGTTTGTATGCTAAAATTGATGAGCATCATCATGAATCATTAAACAAATGCTTTATCGTGCCGTCTCTAATAAGAAATCCCCATGCTCAATTATCCGAGCATGGGGATTTCTTATTAATTATTTAGCGATTGGGTAAACAGAAACTTGTTTCTTATCGCGTCCTTTGCGTTCAAAGCGTACTACGCCTTCAACCTTTGCAAACAAAGTATCGTCTCCACCGCGTCCAACGTTGACACCTGCATGGATGTGAGTGCCGCGTTGACGGTAAAGAATAGAACCACCAGTTACGGTTTGACCGTCAGCTGCTTTAGCTCCCAGACGTTTCGCTTGTGAATCACGTCCGTTAGATGTGGAACCTCCACCTTTTTTGTGGGCGAATAATTGCAAGTTAGCAAGATTCATTTTTAACATAATGTTTTTCCTCCGTGTTAGTTTTCTGTGATAACTCTGGTTTGGACGAACTCAGATGAGTCCTCCGATAAGTTTGCCATTCCTAGGAAAAATGATTCAAAGAAAAGCTGAGTCATCTCTCTCTGGCTCGGTGCAATATCTGTCGGGATTTCAACCCGTAAGAATCCACCTTCATCTTCGTTTAATTCTAAGGTCGGTTCGTAGCCTGCGAATTTCTCAACTGAATTGACAAAATTAATGGCGAGCGTCGAAACGGACGCACACACGACATCATAGCCGTATTCGCCACTCGCGGCGTGACCTGTGATTTCTGCACGCCTCAGTTCGCCATCTTCGGCTCTTTCAAAGACTGCGTGTATCATTTAATCTCCTTAAAATTAAGCGTTGATAGCGTTGATGACAACTTTTGTATATGGTTGACGGTGACCTTGTTTACGATGGCTGCCTTTTTTAGGTTTGTACTTGTAAGTAACAACCTTCTTTTGCTTGCCTTGTTTTTCAACAGTTCCGACAACAGAAGCTCCAGCAACAAGCGGAGTTCCTACAACAGTGTTTTCACCACCAACAAGAACAACTTCGTCAAAAGTAACATCTTGACCAGCTTCAGCGTTTAACTTTTCAACGTAGATTGCTTGACCAACTTCAACTTTAACTTGTTTTCCGCCAGTTTTAATGATTGCGTATGTGCTCATTATGCACCTCCTATGATTTTTTGGGGTTTCCCCGAATTTTGTGAAGACTCGCCTAGCATCGTGGGACGAACCGCTTCTATCTCACTGAGTGAGCAACGATGATCGTGCGGTTGCACAGGAATGTGCATAGTCAACTCTATAAGTATAGCACTTCTGCAGCTCTTTAGCAAGCTTTTTCATCTCATGAAAACGGATTTTTAAGAATTGTTTTTAGATTTTGTCTGCTAATGCACAAAGAATACTTCTAGTATCTGCTAACTGCTTTATTAAAAAAATATTAGTTCAAAAAATTTCTAAATATAACGCCTCACCCTATCTTGATAGTCTTGATAAGATTTCCCGAATTTTTCAAGACACCAGCGCTCTTCAGAGAGGATAATCCAGTGGGACGCAGTCTGAAACATGACTAGAATCAAAAAGAAAATCACTGACTTGGTCAAAAAAGCTATTCCCAAAAAACAAACAAGGTAAGCTACATACATGGGATTACGGGAATAGCGATAAAGACCCTTTGTATTCATGCCGTTTGCAGCTGGTCTAGCGAAGTCTCTCATACAGACAGCACACAAAACTAAGCCAAGCAGGTAGATAGCCAATCCAGCATAAAAGAAAACAGAAAAATCAAACTTGATTTCAAGGAAAAAAGAAGTTAGGAACAAGGCAAGATTGCTCAATTGATAAATCACATATGCTATCTTCTCATTTCCTTGGACTGGTGAAAAATAATATGCGCGTGATAAAGAGTTTTTG
>CAUQTL010000082.1:0-5180 GCA_963521035.1 uncultured Streptococcus sp. | reverse complement strand
TTTCTATCATTTTCCTTGGGAGCTATTTGCAGGATTTGGAATGATGTCCTGGCTTATCCGAGAAGGTTTGAAATTAGTCTCAGATGTGAAAAAGGAGTTTGAAAAATGAAAAAAGCGTTTCTCTATCTTTTTATTGGACTATCACTAGTGGTGTGGTTGGTAGAAATGTTTACAGGTTGGTTTGATCAAGCCTTCCTTCACCAATTCATCCGTGGTGCCTGGGGACTAGGATTTATGATTTTTATCGCCTTTCCTATGGGAAAGGAGTGGCTGAAAGGAGAATATCATGAACATGATTAAGGTAGAAAGCCTAAATAAAAACATCAAGGGCAAGGCTATTTTGAAGGATATTTCCTTTGAGGTAGCTGAAGGTGAATGCGTCGCCTTGATTGGGCCCAATGGTGCTGGGAAGACCACACTCTTGGACTGTCTGCTTGGAGATAAACTGGTCACAAGCGGTCAAGTATCCATCCAAGGCTTGTCAGTGACGAGTTCTCAGTTAGACTATATTAGAGGTTATCTGCCTCAAGAAAATGTCATCGTTCAGAAATTAAAGGTCAAAGAGTTGATTGCTTTCTTTCAAAGCATTTATCCAAATCCCTTGAACAACCAGGAAATCGATCAACTATTGCAGTTTGACAAGCAGCAAAAAGAACAATTAGCAGAAAAATTGTCAGGTGGGCAAAAGCGTCTCTTTTCATTTGTCTTGACCTTGATTGGTCGACCAAAGCTTGTCTTTTTAGATGAGCCAACTGCGGCCATGGATACTTCAACCCGTCAACGTTTTTGGGAAATTGTCCAAGACTTAAAAGCGCAGGGGGTAACCATTCTCTATTCGTCTCATTATATTGAGGAAGTAGAGCATACAGCGGACCGGATTTTGGTTTTAAATAAGGGAGAGTTGATCCGTGATACGACCCCTCTAGCTATGCGTAGCGAGGAAATTGAAAAGCACTTCATCCTACCTATGGCTTACAAGAAAGTCGTTGAGCGGTCTAACTTGGTTGAAAACTGGTCACAAAAACAAGATGCCCTGCAAGTAGTCACACGCGAAGCAGATGCTTTCTGGGAACTGTTAGTCCAGGCAGGCTGTAGGATACAAGAAATTGAAGTCAATAACCGTAGCTTGCTGGATACAATCTTTGAAGAAACACAAAAGGGAGATGACTAAGATGAAACGATTGATCGCACTAAATAAGATAGAATTTCTATTGACCAAACGGCAATCAGTCTATTATTTATTATCAGTAGGGATGCCGACAGCCTTCTATCTATTCTTTTCTGGCATGTATCAGGACACATCAGGTGGACCCGCGAATTTTATGCGTGATTATCTTATCTCCATGACTGCCTTTTCCATGATGTCGACAGCTATCTTCTCATTTCCAGCTGTCTTACATACCGATAAGATGAACAACTGGCAGAAAACATTACGTCATAGCCCTGTAAATATGGTAGAATATTATCTATCAAAGATAACAAGTATGATGGTTGATTATTTGGTCTCAATCTTGGTGGTTTTCTCAGTTGGGCATTTTGTAAGAGGTGTGGACATGTCTCTTGGAAATTGGATTGGGGCGGCGTTCTTGCTGATAGTAGGAAGTGTTGCCTTTGTAGCGCTTGGATTGACCTTGACACTCTTGCCTTCTAGTCAGCTGATGTCTGTCGTGGGCAATCTTCTCTATCTAGGCTTGGCTGTTTTAGGCGGACTCTGGATGCCCATCTCTTTATTTCCAGACTGGATGCAAGCAATCGGGAAGTGTCTACCAACTTATCAGTTGATGGAGTTGCTCAAGACCTTCTTAAACGAGGGTGGCATCAATTTATCAGCCACAGTTTATCTACTTGTTTTTTCAGCAGTTTTGTTTGGTTTGACCATTTACCTTCAAGGTCATAAGGAGAATTCTTAATGCTTGAAAGACTGAAAAGCATAGACTATATGTATTGGGCCAGTTTGATTTTTATGGTTTTTCCCATCGTTCCTGTAGTGACTGGGGAGCTACCTAGCTGGCATTTGTTGATTGATATTCTATTTGTGGTGGCTTACTTAGGCGTTTTAACCACCAAGAGTCAGCGCTTATCCTGGCTCTGTTGGGTTATCATGCTAGCCTATGTAGCTGGCTATACTGCCTTTGTTGGTGTAAATTATATCTGGTTCTTCTTTTTCCTTGCCAATCTCTTAATTTATCATTTCGGCGTACGTAGTTTTAATTCTTTACATGTCCGGACTTTTCTCCTTGCTCAATTCCTTGTTGTGGGGCAACTTTTGATTTTTCAGAGAATCGAAGTTGAGTTTCTAGTTTATCTGCTTGGAATTCTTACTTTTGTCGATTTGATGACTTTTGGTTTGGTTCGGATTCGTATTGTGGAGGATTTGAAAGAAGCTCAGGCTAAGCAAAATGCCCAGATAAATCTATTGCTTGCTGAAAATGAACGCAGTCGTATCGGTCAAGATTTGCATGATAGTCTGGGGCATACCTTTGCTATGCTTAGTGTTAAAACTGATCTAGCCTTGCAGTTATTTCAAATGCAGGCTTATCCACAGGTGGAAAAAGAATTAAGAGAAATACAGCAAATTAGCAAAGAATCAATGCGTGAAGTTCGAGCCATTGTGGAAAATCTTAAGTCTAGAACATTGACATCCGAACTAGAGACTGTGAAAAAGATGTTAGAAATTGCTGGAATTGAGGTGGAAATAGCTAATCAACTAGATACAGCTAGCTTAACTCAGGAATTGGAGTCAACTGCTTCCATGATTTTGCTTGAATTAGTGACCAATATCATCAAACATGCTAAAGCGTCTAAGGTCTACTTGAAATTAGAACGGACAGAGAAAGAACTCATTCTAACAGTGAGAGATGATGGCTGTGGCTTTACTTCTATAAAGGGGGATGACCTCCATACAGTTCGAGATCGTGTTCTTCCATTTTCGGGAGAAGTAAAGGTAATTAGTTGGAAACAACCGACAGAAGTTCAGGTTCGACTACCTTATAAGGAGAGAAACTAAGATGAAACTACTTGTTGCAGAAGATCAAAGTATGTTGCGAGATGCCATGTGCCAGTTGCTCACGCTTCAACCGGATGTAGAGTCTGTCTTTCAGGCCAAGAATGGGCAAGAAGCAATCCAACTCTTAGAAAAGGAGTCTGTAGATATCGCCATCCTTGACGTAGAAATGCCTGTTAAGACAGGCCTCGAAGTTTTGGAGTGGATACGAGCAGAAAAGCTAGAAACAAAGGTGGTTGTGGTGACGACCTTCAAGCGTCCTGGGTATTTTGAACGTGCGGTCAAGGCTGGAGTAGATGCTTATGTATTAAAAGAAAGAAGCATTGCAGACCTCATGCATACCTTGCACACCGTCCTAGAGGGACGCAAGGAGTATTCGCCTGAATTGATGGAAGTGGTGATGACGCATCCCAATCCGTTGACAGAACAAGAGATTGCTGTTTTAAAGGGAATCACTCAGGGCTTCTCTAACCAAGAAATTGCAGACAAACTTTATCTATCCAACGGAACAGTCCGAAACTATGTCACCAATATTCTTTCAAAACTTGATGCAGGTAATCGAATAGAGGCAGCTAATATCGCGAAAGAATCTGGTTGGTTGTGATACTATCATATCTCGAAAACCGTTATGTGCTAAAATTGAAGTGTTTCAAAGAAATAATTTGTAACTTGAGGGGGCTTAGTTTCCTCCTTTTTGTTTCGTCTAAGGTGGTACCAAGGAGCTAAAATTAAGAATAAAAAAGAAAAATATCTTGACAACCAAGGGAAAATTTTGTTACAATAATAGACGGTACTTTTTACTTTTGGTCTCTCAAGAGTGTACAGGGACGTGCTGACAAATGTTGCAAAAGTACACACAGATGGTAGCTGTCACCAAGTGTATCATCACCAAAAATAAAAAAACACAGGAGAATGTAGATGCCTACAATTAACCAATTGGTTCGCAAACCGCGTAAATCAAAAGTAGAAAAATCTAAATCACCAGCTTTGAACGTTGGTTACAACAGTCATAAAAAAGTTCAAACAAACGTTTCTTCACCACAAAAACGTGGTGTTGCAACTCGTGTTGGAACAATGACACCTAAAAAACCTAACTCAGCCCTTCGTAAATTTGCTCGTGTACGTTTGAGCAACCTTATCGAAGTTACTGCCTACATCCCAGGTATCGGACACAACTTGCAAGAGCACAGCGTGGTGCTTCTTCGTGGTGGACGTGTAAAAGACCTTCCAGGGGTACGTTACCATATCGTCCGTGGTGCACTTGATACTGCAGGTGTTAACGATCGTAAACAAGGCCGTTCTAAATACGGTACTAAACGTCCAAAAGCATAAGGAAAGGGGATAAAGAGAAATGAGTCGTAAAAATAGAGCTCCAAAACGTGACGTATTGCCAGATCCGCTTTACAATTCACAACTAGTTACTCGTCTTATCAACCGCGTTATGCTTGATGGTAAACGTGGTACAGCTGCTTCAATCGTTTACGGTGCCTTTGAGCAAATCAAAGAAGCTACTGGAAACGATGCACTTGAAGTATTTGAAACAGCTATGGAAAACATCATGCCTGTACTTGAAGTACGTGCACGTCGTGTTGGTGGTTCTAACTACCAAGTCCCAGTTGAAGTTCGTCCAGAACGTCGTACAACACTTGGACTTCGTTGGTTGGTAACAATCGCTCGTCTTCGTGGTGAACACACAATGCAAGACCGTCTTGCAAAAGAAATCTTGGATGCTGCTAACAACACTGGTGCAGCAGTTAAGAAACGTGAAGACACTCACCGTATGGCTGAAGCTAACCGTGCATTCGCACACTTCCGTTGGTAAGATAGGATGCGAAAGCGTTAAGAAAGTCCCAGAGAAAATAGGGAATCGAAGCAGGTTGCGATTGCAACCAATGAGATTCATCTTTTTCTCCAGACTTTTAGCTTGAGCTCAACTATATCATGATGCTAGGAACGGTAAGGATGCAAGGTGAAAATAGGAAACTGACGCAGTATTCGACGAATACAAGGAAGTTTATCTTTTTCACACAGCATCCCGTTCCGGCTCAAATCGGCTAATTAACTTTAGCCCGAGTTCAATTCAACTTGTAAATCTACAAGTTGAAACCAACAATAGCATGAAAACATTGAGAACGGGTAGGTCCTGCCTATCCGTTTTTATTAAAATCGTGTTATA
>CAUQTL010000081.1:0-5182 GCA_963521035.1 uncultured Streptococcus sp. | reverse complement strand
CGTAACAAGATTCGTCAGTTCTTTAAAAATCAAGATAAGGAATTGTCTGTCAACAAGGGTCGTGAGATGCTGATGGCCCAGTTCCAAGAAAATGGCTATGTGGCCAATAAATTCATGGACAAGCGTCATATGGATCAAGTTCTGCAAAAGACTAGCTACAAGACAGAAGAATCCCTCTTTGCGGCTATTGGTTTTGGAGAAATCGGTGCGATTACTGTCTTTAACCGTCTGACTGAAAAGGAACGTCGTGAGGAAGAACGTGCTAAGGCCAAGGCGGAAGCAGAAGAACTTGTCAAAGGTGGCGAGGTCAAGGTTGAGAACAAAGAAACCCTCAAGGTTAAGCATGAGGGTGGTGTGGTCATTGAAGGAGCCTCAGGTCTCCTAGTGCGGATTGCTAAGTGTTGTAATCCTGTTCCTGGTGACGATATTGTTGGCTATATCACCAAGGGGCGTGGTGTGGCTATTCACCGTGTGGACTGTATGAACCTGCGCGCTCAAGAAAACTACGAGCAACGTCTCCTTGATGTGGAATGGGAAGACCAGTATTCAAACTCAAATAAGGAGTATATGGCCCATATCGATATTTATGGCCTCAACCGTACAGGACTGTTGAATGATGTACTGCAAGTTCTTTCAAACACAACCAAGAATATCTCAACAGTCAACGCCCAACCAACCAAGGATATGAAGTTTGCTAATATCCATGTGTCCTTCGGTATTGCCAACCTCTCTACATTGACCACGGTCGTGGACAAGATTAAGAGTGTGCCAGAAGTTTACTCTGTCAAACGGACTAACGGTTAATTGCCCTAGCTCTTACTAGAAAGGCTATTATGAAAATCATTATCCAACGGGTTACAAAAGCCCAAGTGAGTATCGAAGGTCAGGTTCAGGGAAAAATCAATCAGGGGCTCCTATTGCTGGTTGGTGTTGGACCAGAGGACCAAGAGGAAGATTTGGACTATGCTATGAGAAAGCTTGTCAACATGCGGATTTTTTCAGACGCAGAAGGCAAGATGAACCTGTCTGTCAAAGATATTGAAGGAGAAATCCTCTCTATTTCTCAGTTTACCCTCTTTGCGGATACTAAGAAAGGCAATCGTCCAACCTTTACAGGGGCAGCTAAGCCTAATATGGCATCAGACTTCTATAATGCTTTCAATCAAAAATTAGCGCAAGAAGTTCCCGTTCAGACAGGTGTCTTTGGAGCGGATATGCAGGTTGAGCTGGTCAATGACGGACCAGTCACCATTATCCTTGATACTAAAAATAGATAAGAAAGACCAAGCCCAGCCGGCTTGGTTTTTCTCATCTATCATAAAATACTCCAAAAAGAAATCGGTTCTTGATAGGCCTTGGGGAAATCTTGTTTCAGGATTCGGCTTATGCGATAGGAAGGGATGAGATGGCCTAGGATTAGGAGAGTTCCCTGAAGGAGAAGTGGCATACCACTTAAACATATCAAGGAGAGAATCATCAAGATATCCCATAGGAGGATTTGTAAGGCAAAACGCCAGAATCTAGGTCTAATCTGGAAATAGAGTTGACTAAAGTGGTCACAAAGCTGGTTAGACAGATAGGTCAATAGCACAGGATGAAAGAAAATGATCCAACCGCTATAAATCAAAATCCAGTCCCAAGTAAGCCCCCCTTTAAATGTCAAAAATGCCAGCATGATTCCATCAATGACAAGGAGTTGAATGCTTTTGATGAAGATGATTTTTTTCATGCTAGAACCTCCTTCTCCTTAGAGACACTTCCATAAAGAAATGCGTTTGTCATAAAAGTCTGGATAGTTTTTTCTTAGGTAGTCCGCTGTCCTATAATAAAAAGTAGAATGGCAAGCAGTGATGATTGGCATAAGAGAGTAAAAACGCTGAGAACTAACGAAGGCTAAAAGGACAAAAAATAGAAAATCAATGGAGAGAACCCCTAAATAGTAGAAGCGAATCTTTTTATTGATTTGAGGATAAATCTCAGCGAATTGATGTTTGAGTCGGATAAGCAAGCGAAATAACAGGAGTCCCTGAGCAAGGATGAAAATAAAACCAGAGAGCAAGAGCCATTCTAAAGCTGTCTCGGGTCTAGTGATAAAAAATGCAAATAGTAGTAAATCAATGATTGCAATTGCTGTAAAATGGATTCTAAAGAGTTTTTTCATGACAAGACCTCCCTCTTTTATCTATCTTCATTCTACTCCAAAAGAATGGAAGTTACAACTAAAATGATAAAAAATTTTAGTAAGGAGATTCAGTTAGATTTCTTTATTTGATTTCCCTCTTATTGTTCCACCTCTTCATCATTCCAGACAAATAAAGCTCCGATTGCATTGAGGATATAAAAGATGTATTTTCCGATATTGGCAAAATTTCCTTGAATACCAGCTTTTGTCAGCTGAACGAAATTGTAAATCAACCAAAAGCCCCACTGAGTTGTTAGTTTCAATGCGTTAAAAGCATTGGCAATGAGGGACAGTGCAAAGGCAATAGTTGTTACGTAGGCAAGGAGATTCATCTTGCCCCCATATCCGATATAGTTGGTCACAAAGGCAAAGAGGAAGGCGATGATGGAAATGATGATGGCCGCCAATTTTACCTGTTTTTGGCTCATTTGGTTGGGTCTGCCTTCTTGCGAAGCTTCCCATTTCTTAATAGCAAAGGTATAAATGAGGAAGGTGACAGGATAGGTGATAATGGCCGCCTTATTTCCAAGGATATAATCAATGGTACCAGACAAAATCGTATTGACAATACCAAAGTAATTTCCCCATTTGCTTAATTTTCCCGTGAAACGAGTGGACAACATGGAAATCCCAACGTTGGTTACGGAAATCAATCCAAAGGGAACAAGAGCTGTCCATGGGCCCCAGTCTACAAATTTATCGAGGCGTGAGTTGAGGTAACCAGATGCAATTGCAATCCCAACGACCAGAGCAACTCCAAAGAGGTCAAACCATTTAGATGTAGCAAAAATTTTTAGTGATTTCTTCATATGTTAAACTATCTTTCTTATTTTTTACAAACATTCTACAACTAAATGAGAGTAAAATCAAATGATAGAAATAAAACCCTGAAAATAAAACTTTCAGGGTTGGTAGGGGACTTGAGAAATTAGTTGATTTTCTCGACATAGAGTTGTGTTGCAATGTCCATATTCACTTGTAAATCCTCGTCTTTACTAAGGATAGTGAAGGTATTGCTGAAGCCATCAAACTGCTTGACTTGGAGCGAATCACCGATGTGAAGTGAGTGCTTGTCCAGATAATGGAGAATGTCAAAACTATCGTGCACCCGAGTTAGACGGTAGGATCCACTCTCTTTGATATCAGCTAGTGGTAGGTTATTGATTTCAACTAAGAGTTCTCCCTTGGCAGGAATAGTTCCTCCGTGAGGGCAGGTCTTGGGGAATCCAAGTAATTTTTCTAGTCTCTCCACGAATAGCTCAGAGACAGTATGTTCCAATACCTCAGCTTCTTCATGAATCTGGTCACTAGTATAGTCTAAATGATGAACTAGAAAAACTTCAATCAAGCGGTGTTTACGATAGAGCTCAGAGACTAGTTTGAGGCCGAGGTCAGTCAGTAGATAGCCACATTCCTTGTCCTTGAGGATGAGGTTTTCGCTCTTCATCCGTTTAATCATTTCAGTTACAGCAGGGGGAGAGACTTGCATGCGGGCAGCAATTTCCTTGTTGGTAATTTTATGCAGGTCTATGCCAATTTCATAAATACACTTTAGATAATCTTCTTTATTCGGGGTCATTCGTTTCCTCTTGTCTAATATCTTTATCTAGTATATCAAAAAAAGCTAGATTTCTCTAGCTGTGACTTTTTATGTTATACTTATTGCAAGAGAAAAAACGAGGAGATGGATATGACGAAAATAGCTCTTCTTTCAGATATTCATGGCAATACCACTGCTTTAGAGGCAGTTTTGGCAGATGCTCGGGAGCTAGGAGTGGATGAATACTGGCTTTTGGGAGACATTCTCATGCCAGGAACAGGGCGTAGAAGGATTTTGGACTTGTTGGATCAACTACCGATTACGGCTAGAGTTTTGGGAAACTGGGAAGACAGTCTGTGGCATGGTGTCCGTAAGGAATTGGATAGTACTCGTCCCAGTCAACGCTATCTCTTACGCCAGTGCCAGTATGTTTTAGAGGAAATTTCCCTAGAAGAAATCGAAATGCTCCACAATCAACCACTCCAGATTCATCGTCAGTTTGGGGCTTTGACGGTGGGAATTAGCCACCATCTTCCTGATAAGAACTGGGGGAGAGAGTTGATTCATACTGGAGCGCAAGAGAATTTTGACCGCTTGGTGACCAATCCGCCTTGTGATATCGCTGTATATGGTCATATTCACCAGCAGTTGCTTCGTTATGGGACTGGTGGGCAATTGATTGTCAATCCAGGTTCGATTGGGCAACCTTTCTTTCTAGATGCCCAGTTGCGGAAGGACTTACGGGCCCAGTATATGATTTTGGAGTTTGATGACAAGGGCTTGGTAGATATGGACTTCCGACGGGTGGACTACGATGTGGAAGCTGAATTGCAGCTAGCTAAAGACCTGAAACTTCCCTATTTTGAGGTTTATTATGAAAGTCTAGTCAATGGTATCCACCATACTCATCATCAGGAATTTCTGAGAGAATTGGCCCAGAAAGAGGGTTATGATAGGGAATTAGATGCTTGGTTAAAAAGTGGTAACGATTGACATTACAACTAAAAAGGGTATAATAATAGAAAAAGAAGAGTAGAGGCAGGGTAGCCTCGTAAAAAGGAGAAGAGGATGCAAATTCCAAGTAGATTTACCATTGCGACTCATATGCTGATAATTATTGCCCTCGAGGGGAAGGAAAGCAAGGTGACCAGTGATTTTCTGGCTGCTAGTGTCGGGGTTAATCCTGTCATTATCAGAAAAACCTTGTCCCAGTTGAAGAAGGCAGAGCTGATTTCAGTTGCGCGCGGAACAGGTGGGACAGAGATTGTCAAGGATCTCAAAGACATTAGTCTATTAGATGTTTATCAAGCGGTTGAGTGTCTTGGTAAGACTGGTCAACTCTTCAGTTTCCATGACAATCCAAATCCAAATTGTCCAGTTGGAGCTCATATTCATGATGTTTTGGATCAAAAATTGGAGAGAATCCAGCTGGCTATGGAGGCTGAACTTGGGCAGACCAG
>CAUQTL010000080.1:0-5199 GCA_963521035.1 uncultured Streptococcus sp. | reverse complement strand
TTGGTAAATCAGAAGGAAACGCAGTCTGGCTCAATCCTGAAAAGACTTCTCCATATGAAATGTACCAATTCTGGATGAACGTTATGGACGCTGACGCTGTTCGCTTCTTGAAAATCTTTACTTTCTTGTCACTTGATGAGATTGAAGAAATCCGTAAACAATTTGAAGTGGCTCCACACGAACGCTTGGCGCAAAAAGTCTTGGCTCGTGAAGTTGTTACACTTGTTCACGGCGAAGAATCTTACAAAGAAGCCCTCAACATCACTGAGCAACTCTTTGCGGGAAACATCAAAAACCTTTCTGTCAAAGAACTCAAACAAGGACTTCGTGGAGTACCAAACTACCAAGTACAAGCAGACGAAAACCACAATATCGTGGAACTCCTCGTGGCATCTGGTGTGGTCAACTCAAAACGCCAAGCCCGTGAAGACGTCCAAAACGGAGCTATCTACGTCAACGGTGACCGCATCCAAGATCTAGACTATGTCTTGAGTGATGCTGATAAGTTAGAGAACGAACTGACTGTTATCCGTCGCGGTAAGAAGAAATACTTTGTATTGACTTACTAAACTATTCAACATTTATCTATAAACAAAGGAGTTACCCTCGAGAAAGGTAACTCCTTTTTGCTGTTAATAACTCTCATCTATCTATTTTTAATAGACAGGCTACGCAGTACAATGCGCAAGGTTGTTAGATTATGTAAGATAGAGAGATTTGAAGGGCTGAGCCAGTTAAACAAGCCAAAGCCAATCAAACTACTATTTACGACAACGGTATCTTGAATATTCTTCTTGATGAGTGTTTGCAAAGATGATGATAGCGAATCCAACTCTTGGAAGAAATCCAAGCGATTATCTAACAATAAGATATCACTCATTTGCTTAGAAATATCTGCACTCTCATTCATCACCACACCGATATCTGATAGAGTTAGAGCAGCTGAGTCATTCAATCCATCTCCAACCATCAAAATAGTGTGACCTGCTTTCTGCAGTTCCTCTACTAACTCAAATTTCCCATCAGGTTTCAAGTCTGTATAGACCTGATCAAAGGGCAAATCTTTGACTAATTCCTCTGTTCTAACCAAGGTGTCCCCTGTTGCCAGAATCAATTTTTTCCCTTGCATCTTAAGTTTCTCCAAGGCTGCTTTTGCTTCTTTTCTCAAAGGAGTATGAATGCAGAACATTCCAATCAATTCATTCTGATAGGCTAAGAATAAGAGATTGTAGTGACTCTTGTGCTCTTCAATTAAAGCATTTTGTTCCGAACTGATATGAATCTGCTCATCCTGCATCAAGACATAATTACCAATCAGAACTGGTTGGCCGTCTATATGAGATTTGATCCCCTTACTTGCGATATATTGAAGTTTCCCATGCATTTCCTCATGTTCAATCCCCTCTATCTCAGCTTGCTTGACGATGGCATTAGCAATAGGATGATAAATGTGTTCCTCAAGACAGGCACTGATTCTGAGAATATCTTCCTCACTATAGTCTCCAAAAGGTAACACCTTTTCAACTATCGGATAGCTAGTTGTGATTGTTCCCGTTTTATCAAACAAGAAAGTATCAACTTCCAGGTATTTCTCCAGAACATCCCCATCCTTAATCACCATTTCACGATTCAACCCCTCCTTGATAGCTGTTAAATAAGCTACAGGAGTAGAGATTTTCAAAGCGCAGGAGAAATCGACCAATAGGAAAGAGATAGCCTTAGAAAAAGAACCTGTTAATAGGTAAGTCAGCCCAGCCCCCAAGAAATTATATTTGACGACCTTGTCCGCCATTTTGATGAAATAGCGTTGTTTCGTTTTCTTGTTTTCTTCAGATTTCTTCATCAACTCAATCAGCTGTAAAATCCGACTGTTCATCTGATTATCGGTTACACGAATGCGCAACTCTCCAGTTTCTAATACTGTATTTGCACAAACCAAATCAGACTCTCTTTTTTCAACTGGAAAACTCTCTCCCGTCAAGGAACTTTCGTTGACCATACCTAAACCTGAAACTACTTGTCCATCAAACAGAATTTCATTTCCTTGAGATAAGACCAAAACATCTCCTATTTGAACATCGGAACTCTTGATACTAACAACCGTATCGCCCTGTACTAAGAATACATCGCTCTCTTTTGCAAGAAGACTCTGTTCTAAATCTGTTGCAGTTTTTTTCAAAGACCACTGATCTAAATGATTCCCCAAATCAAGCATAAACATGATATTGCTAGCTGTCTTGGATTGGTTCATAAACAAGGACAATAAAATCGCCGAACAGTCCAAGACCTCCATCGTTAGTTCCTTACGCGCTAGTGTTTGATAGGCTTCTCTGATATAACCCAAAGCCTGATAACAAGTCCATATATAGCGAATAGGATACGGCACAAAACTACGAAAAATCATACGCTTAATCGCTGCACCTGAAACAATAGAATAAGCACTCTCTTCTCTACGAATGGGAAGAGTCATCAACTCAGAAACTTTCCCTTTATCAATTCTTTTTAAAAAGGCTTCTGCATTATCTAATACAGAAAAGCCTTCTTTTATACGTAGAGTAAAGTGCTGTTGATCCATGTAAAACTGGATAGACTCAATCCCCTTTTCATCTCTCGCCAAGGAACGAAGATAGTCTTGAATATCCAAGGTGAGTGAAAAAGAAGATGATAGTCGGATATGTTGGTATCCTCTATGTAGCACTTTAAAAGACATATTATTCTCCTATAAGGCTATCTAATTGCTCTTCTTTTTTCTCTTGCTCGTACAAATATTTAGCATCTTGCAAGACATCGTCTCCATGTTGCTTCACGACAGAAACAGATGCATCTAGCTCGTCTTTCAACTTGTAAGCCTTAGCCAAAGCTTTAGAATAACCTTTTTTAGCTTCCTTACTTGCTAAGATTTTCAAGCCAAGGGTACCAAATGCGACACCACCCAAAAAGAGTGATGATTTTTTCGCAACTTTTGCAACGGTTAATACTTCTTTTAACATACTTATTTCCTCCTTATCATTATTATATAGAAATTTAGATATAAAAGCAATTTTATTCTATAAATTGGAGAATTAGTTTTATTTCTACTGAATCTCCCATCTACTTATTCCTAAAGTTGCTTTCATTTGTCTCTTTTGATACACTTAAACTATGAATACAAATCTCAAACCCAAACTTCAACGTTTTGCTTCTGCAACTGCCTTTGCCTGTCCGATCTGTCAAGAAAATCTGACTCTGGTAGAAAGCAGTCTTAAATGTAACAATCGACATTCTTTTGACTTGGCAAAATTCGGCTATGTCAATCTGGCGCCTCAAATCAAGCAATCTGCTAACTACGACAAGGAAAATTTTCAAAACCGACAACAAACCCTAGAAGCTGGATTTTATAAGGCTATCTTAGAGGCTGTATCTGACTTGCTAGCCAGTTTAGAAACTAGCACCACAGTCTTAGATATCGGTTGTGGCGAGGGCTTCTACTCTCGGAAACTCCAAGAAACCCACTCCTACAAAACCTTTTATGCCTTCGACATCTCCAAAGATTCTGTCCAAATCGCTGCCAAGAGCGAACCCAACTGGGCAGTCAATTGGTTCGTTGGTGACTTAGCTCGTCTTCCTATAAAAGACGCCAGCATGGATATCCTGCTTGATATCTTCTCGCCTGCCAACTATGGAGAATTTCGTCGTGTTTTATCCAAAGACGGCATCTTGATAAAGGTTATTCCAACTAAAAATCACCTTAAGGAGATCCGTCAGAAGGTACAAGACCAGCTGACAAACAAGGACTATTCCAACCAAGATATCAAAAATCATTTCCAAGAACACTTTACCATCCTATCTAGTCAAACTGCCTCTCTGACTAAGACTATCACAGCAGATCAGCTCCAAGCCCTACTCAGCATGACTCCTCTACTCTTTCACGTTGATCAGACTAAGATTGACTGGAGCCAACTGACAGAGATTACCATTGAGGCTGAGATTCTGGTTGGGAAAGCATTCTAAACTAGACTTCCCAAAAGCAGACAACTTACCGAAAATCTTCAATATTACAAAAACGCATAAGAACAGGTACAAAAACCTTAATCTTATGCGTTTTGTTATGCAAAAATCACTGGAGTTTCTATACACATTAAGTGGAAATCTTTGAAATCAGTTCTTTTAATAACCATTGAATACCATATAGTACATTTACCCCAAATATGATATAGGCCGTATAAATCAAGTATTTCGATTTCTGCCGTCTCAAAGAATATATCTTGTACAAAATAAACAAATTTAAAATAATAAATAATAGAGACAAAATCTTCCCCCAAAAATCAATCCTAAAGGTACACAGCCAAGCATAGCCCTAAACTTTATTTTCGATTCGAGATAACAAACTTATCAATAAATAGTAAGTGAAATAAGGCGAGTGTAATTCCCGATAAGCACCCATGATAAGAGATTTCTTGATGGGTAAGGGGGTAAAGATTACTATTACCCGCCAAGAGGCATGTTAAAATAACAAATAGAATCCAAAATAAATCCGTCCATTTATATTTTGAAAAATATTTTTTCCACATAAGAACACCTTCTTTCCTACAATCATATTATAATACTTTATGTAAGCGAATACAAGTAATATGAGATAAGCAACTACAAATAAACATGAGGCTGAAAGACAGTAAAAGCCTCATTTCTATGCGTTTAAGGTGTCTATGATTTCTCTCTATTTTTAGACAGGATTGACCCAAATCCACATCATTCAAAAAAAGCGAATTTCAACCGAAACTCGCTTTTTTACAAGATATATTAGTATAAATTTTGTATCTTAGTTCAAGTGCCAGATATCTTCGTTGTACTGAGCGATTGTACGGTCAGATGAGAAGAATCCTGCTTTAGAAATGTTAACGATGACTTTGTCTAACCATGCATCACGGTCTTCGTAGTCAGCCAACATTTGCTCTTTCACTTTAATGTAATCTTCTAAGTCAAGAAGAGTCATGAACCAGTCTTTGTTGATCAATTCATTGTAAAGACGTTCCAAGCGCTCTTTGTTTCCAGCTGCAAGAACTGCATCGCTAACGATGAAGTCAACCAATGGTTTGATAGCTTCACGAGCGTAGAATTCGCTTGATTTGTAAGCTGCTTTTTCGTAAAGGTCGATAACAGTTTCCGAATCTTCACCAAAGATGTAGATGTTTTCGTCGCCAACCAACTCAGCGATTTCCA
>CAUQTL010000079.1:0-5552 GCA_963521035.1 uncultured Streptococcus sp. | reverse complement strand
GCGGGCCTGTCAAGATGATGGATAAACTAGCCAACGAATTTAAAAAGACCAATCCGAAAGCAGATCTGGTCTATGAAGGCTTTAAATTTAAATAAAGAGTATAAAACATCAGGAGCGACAATAAGGCTACTCCTGATGTTTTATTGTCTAGTAATGGATGGAGCTGAATCAAGATACAGATTGGGAGGTCTACGCCATATTTAGAATATCCAGCAATCTCTAAATAACCTAATTGCTTACAGCTATGCTTTTAATAGCAAAATCATCCAACCTAATATATTTTTGTTTTCGAATCAAATACGTGGATACATCCAATGATTCTCTACATTCATAAATATACTAGCTTATCTTGGCAAACAATGCATTATAAATAGTGTCTTGGAGTAACTTTTGAAACGACATAATAATCCCCCTCCCAACGATACCTTTACATATTTTTACCTACTAATCTAATAAAGTAACTACTTTTTATCAATTATTCGTTTAAATTTCTGTTATCTCAATGGAATAAGTTTTATAATCAGACATTTCAGGCTCAATAAAAGTTACATTTTCCTTGTAATTAAAAAATCCAGATTCTTCTTTTGATGTAGATAAGCCGCCCCATGGTTCAATTGCAATAAACGGCCCTTTATTCGCAGTAGACCACAAAATTAAATATGGAAAATCTTGAAAATCAATTTTTACTGCTTTATTATGATTTTTAGACTTTAATGTTACCGAACGAGAAACCAGCTTATCCAAAGTAATTGCATCCTTCGAAAATAGATCATAATCTAAAGCTAATACTTTTTCTTTATTTAAAAAAGGCGAACGGCTTTTTATGTCAAGTAATCCCGTCTCGGGATATGATGCTGGAATACTACAATTTTCTTCTTTTTCAAACTCGAGATAATAATCTTCATACCGTTCATTTTCAAATAAGGGACAATTAAAACCCGGGTGTGCGCCTATGAAATAAGGCATATCTTGATTTAACCCTAAGTTCTCAACTAAGTATTCTACTTCAATCTTCGATTTATCTAAAGTATAAAATATACTTAAACGAAAAGGATAAGGATATTGTTTTAACATTTCTGAATTACTTTCAATTGAAAACATAATTTGATGGTCATTTATTACCTTATGCTCAAAATCTTTCTTTCTAACTAAACCATGACGAGGAAGATGGCCTTCTATAACTCCTTCATCTCCCATAATAAAGAGTGGAGCATCATCACGGACACTACCACAGTTAGGAAATAAGACAGGAGCCTGTCCTCCCCAATATTCAGGATTTCCCTGCCATAAATATTCCACGCCATCCTTATCTTTTATAGAAGATAATTCTCCACCCTTTTCCTTAAATTGAACTATTAGAAAATCATTTGATAACTCTAGTACCATATTTTTACCTCTCTTTTTACTATTTATCCTTTTCATAAGGTATTATATCTACATCAAAACTAACCAAACTTCTGTCAGATTCCTCAACTAAACTTAGAAACGTGTACTCAAAACAATCAATAGTCAACATAGAATGGCAAATCCCTTCTAAACCTTCTGATTTGAACCAATCTCCAATAAGAATAAGTTCCGTTTTTAATCCGAGGTGCTTGAGAACATCGTTCAAAATTAATAATATAAACTTTTTTATATAGAGAACCTGATACTGCTTTTAGTAAACTCTTTGTTTTTTTCAAGCATGGCTTCCCTCTTTTCGAAAAGCCGAAAGAGTTCAACTCTAACGGCTTTACTTTCTATTCAATCATTTGTGTTTCAGCTAGTTTCTTATACCAGTGAGCGGATTTCTTCGGATAGCGTTCCTGGGTTTCAAAGTCTACGTAGAATAAGCCGTAGCGTTTTTCATAACCGTTAGACCAAGAAAAGACATCCATCAGAGACCAGATAAAGTAGCCCTTGACATTAGCCCCGTCCGCAATCGCATCGGATAAAACTTCCAGATGCTGCTTGACGTAATCAATCCTAGCATCGTCGTAAACCGTATTGTCCACAAATTCATCTTTATAACCCAGACCATTTTCTGTGATATAAATCTTCTTGTAGTTGGGATAATCCTTCTTAATCCGCATGATCTGATCATAGAGGCCTTGCGGATAGATAATCCAATCCCAATCAGTTTTCGGAATATGGGTTGGAGATTCTCTGCGCCCTACACCCTTAATCTGGTACTTGGAGCTTCCCTTTTCGCCTTTTCCGTTATGGATAATTTCTGTTTCACCGTCAAAGTCGCGCATCCAATCACTCATATAGTAGTTGATGCCAAGGAAGTCATTGAGGTCTTTAGCTGCTTCTAAAGCCGCAAAGTCTTCATCTCGTAGATCCAGCTGGCCACCATTGACCTTAAGGATATGATTTACTCCTGCCAGAGTTACATCTGAATAGTGCCCCAGATAAGTCGCATCTAGGATAAACTTGTTATGAATAATATCTTCCAACTCTGCTGCTCTGACATCTGCTGGATTTTCTGGATTGTAAGGATATTTTGTCGGAAGTGCATGAACGACACCAATTTCACCCTTGTAGCCTTTGTCCTTATAAAGCTTAACGGCACGGGCATGGGAGACCATCATGTTGTGATGGGATTGGAAAACCTTGGCCAAGTCATACTGGATACCCGGAGGGAATTTTCCAACTAAGTACTGACCATCACCAATGGGACCAATTTCATTGAAAGTCGTCCAATAGCGAACTTCTGGAAATTCTTCAAAACAGAAAGCCGCATAGTCCACAAAGTGCTCAATATTTTCTCGATTGAGGAAATCGCCATTTGAATGAAGGGCCTCTGGTGTATCAAAGTGGTGGAGGGTCACAAAAGGTTCTACATGGCGTTTGTGGCATTCTGCGAAAAGATTATGGTAAAATTCCACACCTTTTGGATTGACCTCGCCATAGCCTGTCGGGAAAATCCGTGACCAAGCAATGGAAATCCGAATACCATTGACACCATACTCTTCAGCCAATTTCAGATCCACAGGGTATTTGTGGTAAAAGTCGCTGGCAGGTTCTGCCGTGTACCAGTAGTTATCCTCTAGGTATTTATCCCAGGCAACAGGTCCTTTTCCATCTGTGTGGGTTGCTCCCTCAGCTTGATAGGCCGCTGTTGCACCACCGAAAATAAAATCTTTAGGTAAGCTTTTTGTCATCTTATTTTCCTTTCAATAGCATTTGAGACGAAGTCAAGCTTGACTAGATCTTATCAAGTTGCTTCATCTCAAATAAACAGATTTAGTTGTTAAATTGCTCCTGAACGAAGGCAAGCGCCCCTTTGCCATCACGGGTTAGTTTGATGTATTGGCCGCCTTCAGTCTTAGCTAGCTTGATGCCTAATTTATCTGTTTCCGCTTTCATATCTTCAAAGTTGGAAGCAACTTGAGGAGCCAGGATAACGAGATCAAACTCAGGCAACATTTCACGGTGAGCACCGTAGCCGCCAGCTGCTGCTTTGACAGGAACATTGTATTCAGCTGCTGCTTTATTCAAAGCGTTGGCCAGCAATCCGCTAGTACCACCACCTGCACAGAGCACCAGAACATTGGTTTCTTCGCTAATATTGTTTTGCGCTGGAGCTTCTTCATCCACTCCTGCTTTTTCAAGGATAGCGTCTGCTTTAGCAGTATTAAAGTTAGCTGCTACTTTTTCTTTAAGAGCATCGTTAGCTTTGCCGGAACGTTCTTCTTCTAGGATTTGTTCGTCGTAAACCTTGACAAATGGATAGTAAATAATCACATCCACTACAACAAGAAGGGCTGCAAGAACAAAGGACAGAAGCTGGAAGTTGGTACCCAGCACAATTCCCAGAGGTCCAGGTGTTACCCAAGGAAGGTTGGCTGAGAAGGAGTTCATGTTTAAGGTATCAACAAAGAATTTGAAAATCCATACGTTTGCGATAGGTGCAAAGATAAATGGAATGAAGAAAATTGGATTCAGTACGATTGGAGCACCAAAGAGAATTGGCTCATTTACACCAAAGAAAGTTGGGACAACAGATGCCCGTCCAATTGCACGGTTACGCTCGGACTTACAGATCCACATGAAGAGGAATGGAACAATCAAGGTCGCACCAGTACCACCCATGGTAACGATGAACATTTGAGTACCAGAAGTGATGACCTTATCCGCATGCTGACCAGCTTGAAGCAAGGCCAAGTTGGCATCGATATTGGCATAAGTAATGGCAGCAATGGCAGGCTCAACAATAGACGGACCGTGAATTCCCACGAACCAAAAGAAAGCATAAGCACCAAAGATAAGCGTGATTCCTAGATAGCCATCTGCTGCTGAGAAAAGTGGAGCAAGAAGCGTTCCGATGGATTCTGCAACGGTTACTCCTAGACTTGCTTTAACAAGCAGTTCCAAACCGTAGAGCAGAACAACTGATACAGTAAATGGAATCAAGTCTTTAAATACTTGCGAAATATTTGGTGGAACTTCTTCTGGCATGCGAATGGTGACATTATTTTTCACACAAACCTTGTAGACATTAACCGTAACAAAGGCTGCGATGAAAGCTGTCAAAAGACCTTTCGTTCCCATGAAGGCAGTCAGGAAGCCACCTTCCTTAGCAGGCTCAGCTGCCATGAGGAGGAAGCCGACCATAGAAGCCAGCATAGTAGACAAGAAGTTAATCTGGTTTGTCGCAGGCAGGTCGCGGTTGACAGAGTCTGTCAAAGCCTTGGCGGTGGTCCCACCCACAAAAAAAGCCAGAATCCCCATCGAATAGCTATAAGGAGTCATTAGGAAAGTTTCAATATCCTTAGACCAGTGGAAGCCCCAAGCATTTGGCACATAGGCAATCAAGATAAAGATAGATGAGAAGAGGATGACTGGCATGCCAGCGATAAAGCCATCCCGAATAGCACGGAGATAGATATTCCGAGAAATCTTCTCAAAGAAAGGCTTCCCTTTCTCAATAAGTCCGATGAGTTTGTTCATTATTTTACTCCTCTTTTGTATAGTTCAATCAAATGGTGCATCATGTCTTTGAGCAAGATGGTAGTCATTAAGTGATCCTGGCCGTGCATCATGGTCACACTGTAAGCTAAGTCCTCACCAGCCGCTTCTTTTGTCAAGAGACTGGTCTGAGCGTGGTGAGCCTCAGCGATGCAGCCATTTGCTTCTTCTACCAAGGCATCTGCCTTAGCAAAATCCCCAGCCTCTGCGGCTTTCAAAGCTTCCAGAAGTTTGGAGCGAGCGTCACCAGCGTAGGCTACAATTTCAAAACCGAGCAATGTTACTTCTTCTCTATTCATGAGAGTTCCTCCTTGTATTCTTATGTAAAATGTTATTATTGTTTTCTATTTATAAAAGACGTTGAATATGCAACACCAGGTAGACCCGTTCGCTGCGGTAGAGATCAATTCCCGTCTTCTGGGCAATGATTTGGTAAATATCGCTTCCGACCTGATAGGCTTGAGGGTAGGTCATCTGAATCTGACTCTCCATTTCCAACAGGGAAACATTGTCATCACGGCTTCTGTCCAGATAGTCCAAAAGATAGTTCAGGTGAATCATAAAACGGTCATAAAAGTTGCTGTTTTCTGCACTTCTTT
>CAUQTL010000078.1:0-5633 GCA_963521035.1 uncultured Streptococcus sp. | reverse complement strand
CTGATGTTTCAAATAAGGGAGTATCGAACAATAAAAGATTTCATCAGTGATTTGGTATACACCTACTCACTGAATGGAGTTGCTAGGAGATTATTGAAAAAGTTTGGGAGGTAAGAAAAATGAGAGGAACCAGTAAGATTGAATGGGAGTTGGCTTTGGGAGAACGCTTCAGCCCCATGTATCAGAAAATTACGGATGATAAATTAAAGGTTTTACAAAAAGCCTATTTAAAAATGTATAAAAAATTTGATGCAGAATGTCGTCGGCATCATATTCATTCCTACATGGTTGCAGGGACCTTGATTGGTTCTTTGCGACATGGGGGCTATATCCCTTGGGACGATGATATCGACTTAGTGATGTTCCGAGAGGACTACAATCGTCTGCAGGAAATCTTTGCGGACAGCGAGGACTTCGAGCTGATCTCTCCTGCGGATGCGACAGACAGTGTCTTTAAGGTTCTAAAGCTGCAGAGCAAGTCACTGACCTACTATGATGTTTTGGGAGAAGGTTTCAGTAAAAAGAAACATCTTTATCTTGATATGTTGCCAATTGACTTTGTCCCAGAGAATAACATGCTTCGCAAGCTCAAGGGTCTTCTATTCAGAGCCTTGGATTTGTCACACAATAGCTCACGTTGCTATACAAAGTTTACACCGCATCTGACCTATATGGCTAAAGAATCCAAAGAACTCAGACAAAATCTTTGGATCAGAAGACTGATAGGATTCCCTTCTTTTATCATGGGGCCGGCTAATATGTATAAGTTGATGGAAAAACTCATCCAGTCTAATAAGAAGACTTCAAAAATAACAATTGCTTATGGTGTAAAAGGCTATTTGGGAGAGACTATCGACTATGAAAGTTTCTATCCAGCTAAGAAGTATTCCTTTGAAGGCTATGAGTTCGATGGACCTAATGATGCGGATAAGTATCTGACCAATCGCTATGGTGATTACATGACACCGCCTGAAAAAAAAGAACAGACAGAACGTCATGTCAGACTGAGAGATAATTGGGTTGAATTAATAGAAGGAAGATAATGGTTTTTTTACTAATTTTGGGTGGCCTTTTCCTCTTGTTTTTGACAATCAAAACAGTAGGAAGAGACTATGCTAACCCGGCTTTTATATACTTGGCAATATGGATGATAGCAAGTATTTTTACCGCATTTTATTCATCCAAATGGGGAGAGGGACTTTCTCTGATAACGGTCACTGTTATCTTTGTTGGGAATGCTATTTTTTTAATGGGAGTCCTCTTGTCATCGAATTTGTTTGCTGAGAGGAAGTTGGACGCCAAACCTAGTCAAATAAAGGTGAGTAATTTTTTCATTATTTTAGTTCTCTTGTTTTTGGCTTATGCGGTCAGGTTTATTTATTCCGATTTGCTTTACTTGGCGGCGCAGAGCAAGCAGGTACCTGGAGGATTGTTTAAAACCATTGAATTGGCTCGGCATATGACTACAAATTATGATTTCTCTCTTAGTCGTCTTAGCCTCAATTTGCTGCGAGTTAACTTTTCCTTAGGAATTGTTTTCTTCTACTTTTTCTGTGAGTCTCTTTTTTCAGGAAAAGATGGCATTTTTTACAAGGGCAAGTTACTGCTGGTTAGTCTGATTTCTTTAGGTGTTTCCCTCTTGTCTACTGGACGTACGGAGTTGTTAGGCTTGGTTGCAGGCTATGCTATTGTGTATATGTTGTTTTTCTCGAAGTATTATTCGTGGAAAGACAGCAGGTATGGTGTGAAGCTTTTTCGCTCTTTGCTGATAATTGGATTTGTATTCCTTGTCTTATTCATGGCGGTTGGAACCTTTGTTCTCAATCGAGTGGATAGTCGGGCTGAGTTTGGAATTTTGGATAATTTGGTTAAATATATGGGTTCTCCCATTCAGGCTTTAGACTATTATCTGAAAAATCCTACTCTTTATAGCGATAATCAAGTCTTTGGAGAAAATACTCTTATTGCTATCTATGGAACATTGAAATCCCTCGGTCTGTCTAGCCATGAGTTGACACCTTTCCTGCCTGTTGTTCATTTTAACGACGATAAAACCAATGTTTACACAATTTATTACTACTTTATCAAGGATTTTGGCTATTTCTCAGTCCTTATCTTTCAGCTTTTATATGGCTTCTTTTACGGAAGTTTCTACTATTCTATCAAAAAACGCTATTTCACCCCGCTAAAGGTTATTGTTTTCGCTTTATTTGCGTATCCTTTGGTCATTTCATTCTTTCAGGAAACGTTGCTGTCATTGCTGACAACCCATATTAATCGGATTATCTATGCTTTTGTGATTTATATGGCAGCTGATTTACTGAGTAGAGTACGATTTACAACGAGAGGAAGGAAAGTATCGGTATGACGACATCAGCTCTGATATTCGCAGGCGGCACAGGCAGCCGCATGAATACCAAGACCTTACCCAAGCAGTTTTTAGAGTTGCACGGTAAGCCTATTATTATTCATACGATTGAGCACTTTGAAGACCATCCGGCAGTATCGGACATTGTGGTTGTCTGTGTAGACGGCTGGCTGGATTATTGCAGAGATTTATTAGCTCGATTCAATATTAAAAAAGTCAGTCAAGTGGTTCCTGGTGGAGAGACTGGACAAATGTCTATTTTTAATGGTCTATCTGTCTTACGGGAAAAGTACAAGAACGATGACGACTATGTGTTGATTCATGATGGTGTTCGCCCCTTGATTGACGGGGGAATCATTTCTAAAAATATTGAGGCAGCCAAAAAGTATGGGGCAGCTATTACGGTTAAGCCGGTTATCGAAACGGTTATTCAGGTCGATGAGGCGGATGTTATTAATCAGGTTATCGAGCGTTCCACTTGTCAGACGGCTGTCGCCCCTCAAACCTTCGCGCTTTCAAAGATTCACTCCCTGCATTTAAAAGCTCAGGCAGAGAATCAGTTTGATATGACGGATTCTGCGACACTGGCTCGTTATTTTGGACTCCCTCTGCATACAGTCATGGGGGGCAGCGAAAATATCAAAATTACGACTCCATCTGATTTTTATATTTTTAGAGCGATTTACGAAGCGCGCGAGAATGCACAAATTTTTGGTTGATATGGGAAATAATACAATTTTACAAAAGGATATGGAAGACCTAGCTGCTGTCAGTCCTATTCTCAGAGAACTGAGCAATATTACAGTCTTGGTAACCGGAGCAACCGGACTTATAGGGAGACACTGCATTTCCGCCTTGATGGCTTTAAATGATTTGTACAATGCCAATGTCAGAGTAGTGGCCTTGGCGCGAAATCAGAAAAAAGCGGAAGAACTATTTCAGGATTTTTTACATAGTGAGAATCTGCAGCTAGTGTATGCTGACTTGCTGTCAGATTGGCAGATAGAGGAGGATTTGGATTATATTATCCATGGAGCCAGTGCGACGGACTCCTCTTTTTTCGTTGAGCATCCTGTGGAGACAATTGATCTAGCCGTAAATGGAACGAAAAAACTGCTGGAGCTGGCTAAAAATAAGCAGATTCGCAGTATGGTCTATCTCTCTTCTCTGGAAGTCTATGGAACGACAAATCCGGAAGCTTCCAGCATTAGCGAGAAAGATTACGGTTATTTGGATCCAACCAGTGTGCGTAGCAGTTATTCGGAAAGCAAGCGCATGGCAGAGTCCTTATGTGTAGGCTATTGTCATCAGTATCAGGTGCCGGTTAGGATGACTCGTTTGTCACAGACTTTTGGCCCAGGTGTGAGCTATGAAGACAACAGAGTTTTTGCACAGTTTGCGCGTGCTGTCCTTGAAAAGAGAGATATTGTCCTCCGAACTAAAGGAGAGACTGTTCGGAACTACTGCTATACCAAAGATGCTATTGAAGCCATATTTTACATTCTGCTGAAAGGCCAAGCAGGTCAAGCTTATAATGTCGCCAATAAAGAGACGGCTATTTCCATTCGTGAGATGGCGGAAATGGTTATTGAACGAAGTGGTAGCAATGAAACGAAGTTGGTCTTTGATTTGGCAGATGATGTGGAAAAGCTAGGCTATAATCCGACAGTCAAGATTCGTCTCAATACGGACAAGCTTGAGAGTTTGGGCTGGCAAGCTCATACTGATTTAGAAACCATGTTTTTACGTTTGATTGAGAGCATGGCAGCAGATAGGAAGGAATAGGAGGGCAAATTTGTCTGGTGGATTTAAAAAAATAATAGCTAATTTTTCCTATGTCGTCTTGTCCAATTTGCTGACAGTAATAGTTTCTTCTCTGGTTGTCTTGATTTTGCCTAAGATTATGGGGGTAGAGGAGTATGGCTACTGGCAACTCTATATTTTCTATTTATCCTATGCCGGTTTTGTTCATCTGGGTTGGGTGGACGGAATCTACCTGCGCTACGGTGGTTTGGAGTATGATGATCTGGATAAAGAAAAGTTTTTCTCTCAGTTTCTCATGCTTTTGATCTATCTGACAGGGATTGGAATTTTATTTTTCTTAGGGATTTCTTCCTTCATTAGAGATGAGAGCAGTCGGTTTGTTTTTATACTTTTGGTTTATACCATGTTGGTCACCAATCTGCGCTTTCTCTTTGTTTACGTTTTGCAGATGACTAATCGACTAAAGGAAAGTTCCTATGTTGTCAGTGGAGACCGACTCCTCTATTTACTGCTTTTACTGGTCTTTATTTTCGTGGGTTTTCGAGATTTCAAGATTATGGTCTATGCAGATTTGATTGGTAGAGTTGTTTCTCTTTTTTATGCCATGTATCTATGCCGAGATATGGCCCTGCGACCTCTCAATCAGTTTAAGCTTGATATACAGGAAACATTTCGCAATATTGCTGTTGGTATCAATCTGATGCTATCAAATGTAGCCAGTATGCTCATTATCGGGACGGTTCGAATGGGGATTCAAAAGGTATGGAACATTGCTACATTTGGGAAAGTATCCTTGACCCTGAGCATTTCCAATCTGCTTATGACCTTTATCAACGCTATCGGTTTGGTCATCTTTCCGATTTTGAAACGGACGGACGAAAGCAAGTTGCCTAAGATTTACAATCAGTTGCGGAATGTCCTTATGGTTCTTATGTTTGGTGTGCTTTTGCTGTATTATCCTCTAAAAATAGCTTTGGACAGCTGGCTACCGGCTTACAGAGAGTCCTTGATATTTATGGCTCTGGTCTTTCCTATGTCTGTCTACGAGGGCAAGATGGCTCTGCTTATCAATACCTACTTAAAAGCCTTGCGAATGGAGAGGCAGATTTTTAAAGTAAATGTTATTGCCATGCTCTTAAGCTTTGCTACTACCTTGATTTTTGCAGTTTCTTTGCGCAATCTGAATGCTACAGTGCTGTCTATCGTGCTGCTGCTGGCGACTAGGAGTATACTGGCAGAGCTAATCTTAGCCAAGAGGATGCAGATTGAAGTCGTCAAAGATATCTGGGTTGAGTTGCTAATGACGCTTGTATTTATTGCTTCGAATTGGTTTTTATCAGTTTATCTAGCTGCTGCAGCTTACGGATTTGTCTATCTGACCTACAGCATTTACAAATACAAAAGTTTGAAAGGTCTGCTCCAGCAATTGCGGGCTCGTTGATGCTCGGGAAATTATAAATAGTTTAACAATCTAAATGCTAAGCCCTGTCCGGGCTTTTTA
>CAUQTL010000077.1:0-5727 GCA_963521035.1 uncultured Streptococcus sp. | reverse complement strand
AAGGTCAAGAAAAACTGGCGCGATAAAAAGCTAGATTTGGCTGACTTTGGCTATAATGAAAAAGAATACTAAGTAGAGGTGGGCTCATGCCTGCTTCTTGTTTTTACAGAAGGAGGACGTATGCCTGAATTACCTGAGGTTGAAACCGTTCGTCGTGGCTTGGAAAAATTGATTTTGGGTAAGAAGATTTCGAGTATAGAAATTCGTTATCCCAAGATGATTAAGACGGATTTGGACGAGTTTCGAAAGGAAGTGCCAGGTCAGATTGTTGAGTCAATGGGACGTCGTGGCAAATATTTACTTTTCTACCTGACAGACAAGGTCTTGATTTCTCATCTGCGGATGGAGGGCAAGTATTTTTACTATCCAGACCAAGTACCTGAACGCAAGCATGCCCATGTTTTCTTCCAGTTTGAAGATGGTGGCACGCTTGTTTATGAGGATGTTCGCAAGTTTGGTACTATGGAACTCTTGGCTCCTGACCTTTTGGAAGCCTACTTTATTTCTAAAAAACTAGGACCTGAACCAAGCGAACAAGACTTTGATTTGCAGGTCTTTCAAGTAGCTCTAGCTAAGTCTAAAAAGCCTATCAAATCCCATCTTTTAGACCAGACTTTGGTAGCTGGACTTGGCAATATCTATGTGGATGAGGTTCTCTGGCGAGCTCAGCTTCATCCAGCTAGACCTTCCCAGACTTTGACAGCAGAAGAAGCGACTGCCATTCATGACCAGACCATTGCTGTTTTGGGACAGGCTGTTGAAAAAGGTGGTTCCACCATTCGGACCTATACCAACGCTTTTGGTGAAGATGGAACTATGCAGGATTTTCATCAGGTTTATGACAAGGCGGGTCAAGAATGTGTACGTTGTGGTACCATTATTGAGAAAATCCAACTAGGTGGACGAGGAACTCACTTTTGTCCTCAGTGCCAAAGGAGGGGCTGATGGGAAAAATCATTGGAATCACTGGGGGAATTGCCTCTGGTAAGTCAACCGTGACAAATTTTCTAAGACAGCAAGGCTTTCAAGTAGTGGATGCTGATGCAGTCGTCCACCAACTACAGAAACCTGGTGGTCGTTTGTTTGAAGCTCTAGTCCAGCACTTTGGTCAAAAAATTATCTTAGAAAGTGGAGAACTCAATCGCCCTCTCCTAGCTAGTCTCATCTTTTCAAATCCTGAAGAACAGGAATGGTCTAAGCGAATCCAAGGAGAGATTATCCGTGAAGAACTAGCTACATTAAGAGACCAGTTGGCTCAGACAGAAGAGATTTTTTTCATGGATATTCCCCTGCTTTTTGAGCAAGACTATAGTTCTTGGTTTGATGAGACATGGTTGGTCTATGTGGGCAGGGATGTCCAAGTGAAACGCTTAATGAAAAGAGATCGGTTATCCAAGGATGGAGCAGAGTCTCGTCTGGCAGCCCAGTGGCCCTTAGAAAAAAAGAAACATTGGGCCAGCCATGTTCTAGACAACAATGGCAATCAGGATCAGCTTCTAACTCAAGTACTTACCCTTCTTGAGGGAGGTAAGCAAGATGACAGAGATTAATTGGCAAGATAATCTGCGCATTGCTTGGTTTGGTAATTTTTTGACAGGAGCCAGTATTTCCTTGGTTGTGCCTTTTATGCCCATCTTTGTAGAAAATTTAGGTGTAGGGAGTGATCAAGCTGCTTTTTATGCAGGTTTAGCTATTTCTGTCTCTGCCATTTCTGCGGCACTTTTCTCTCCTATCTGGGGCATCCTTGCTGATAAATACGGTCGAAAACCCATGATGATTCGTGCTGGCCTGGCCATGACTATCACTATGGGGGGATTGGCTTTTGTGCCAAATATTTATTGGTTAATCTTTCTTCGTTTATTAAACGGTGTATTTGCGGGATTTGTTCCCAATGCAACGGCCTTGATAGCCAGTCAGGTTCCCAAGGAGCAATCAGGAACTGCCTTAGGTACTTTGTCTACAGGCGTAGTTGCAGGTACTCTAACTGGTCCCTTTATCGGGGGATTTATTGCAGAATTATTTGGCATTCGTACTGTTTTCTTACTGGTTGGTAGTTTTCTATTCTTAGCTGCTGTTTTGACTATTTGCTTTATCAAGGAAGATTTTCAACCAGTAGCCAAGGAAAAGGCTATTCCAACAAAGGAATTATTTACCTCGGTTAAATATCCCTATCTTTTGGTCAATCTCTTTCTAACTAGTTTTGTCATCCAATTTTCAGCCCAATCGATTGGCCCTATTTTGGCTCTTTATGTACGCGACTTAGGGCAGACAGAGAATCTTCTTTTTGTCTCTGGTTTGATTGTATCCAGTATGGGCTTTTCCAGCATGATGAGTGCAGGAGTTATGGGCAAGCTAGGTGACAAGGTGGGCAATCATCGTCTCTTGGTTGTCGCCCAGTTTTATTCAGTTATCATCTATCTCCTCTGTGCCAATGCCTCTAGCCCCCTTCAATTAGGACTTTATCGTTTCCTCTTTGGCATGGGAACCGGTGCGCTGATTCCCGGGGTCAATGCGCTACTCAGCAAAATGACTCCCAAAGCCGGCATTTCGAGGGTCTTTGCCTTCAATCAGGTATTCTTTTATCTGGGAGGTGTCGTTGGTCCCATGGCAGGTTCTGTAGTAGCAGGTCAATTTGGCTACCATGCAGTCTTTTATGCGACAAGCCTTTGTGTTGCCTTTAGTTGTCTCTTTAACCTGCTTCAATTTCGAACATTATTAAAAGTAAAGGAAATCTAGTGCGAGTAAAAATTAATCTCAAATGCTCCTCTTGTGGCAGTATCAATTACCTAACCAGTAAAAACTCCAAAACCCATCCAGACAAGATTGAGGTTTTAAAGTATTGTCCTAAGGAAAGAAAAGTAACCCTACATCTTGAATCTAAGTAGATTTTATGGTAAAATAATAAGGATTTTAAGGAGTTTGATATGTATAACCTATTATTAACCATTTTATTAGTATTATCTGTTGTGATTGTGATTGCGATTTTCATGCAACCAACCAAAAACCAATCCAGCAATGTATTTGATGCCAGCTCAGGTGATTTGTTTGAACGCAGTAAAGCACGTGGTTTTGAAGCTGTAATGCAGCGTTTGACAGGGATTTTAGTCTTTTTCTGGCTAGCCATTGCCTTAGCATTGACGGTATTATCAAGTAGATAAGAAAATAATGGGCAGGACTAGGTCTTTGCCTCTTTTTATTTTTAAAAGATATTTGAGAAGATTTTACAGTAAAAGAAAATAAAAAATCTAGAAAGAAAATATGAAAGATAGAATAAAAGAATATTTACAAGACAAGGGAAAGGTGACTGTCAATGACTTGGCTCAGGCTTTGGAAAAAGATGGGTCCAAGGATTTTCGTGAGTTGATTAAAACCTTGTCCCTAATGGAAAGAAAGCACCAGATACGCTTTGAGGAAGATGGGAGTCTTACTTTAGAAGTTAAGAAAAAACATGAAATTACCCTCAAGGGGATTTTTCATGCCCATAAAAATGGCTTTGGTTTTGTTAGTCTAGAAGGGGAAGAGGACGACCTTTTCGTAGGAAAAAACGATGTCAACTATGCTATTGATGGCGATACCGTTGAAGTTATTATCAAGAAAGTTGCTGATCGCAACAAGGGAACAGCAGCAGAAGCCAAAATTATTGATATCCTAGAACACAGCTTAACAACCGTTGTCGGTCAAATCGTTCTGGATCAGGAAAAACCCAAGTATGCCGGCTACATTCGTTCGAAAAATCAGAAAATCAGTCAACCCATCTATGTTAAGAAACCAGCCCTTAAACTCGAGGGAACCGAAGTTCTCAAGGTCTTTATCGATAAATACCCAAGCAAGAAACATGATTTCTTTGTCGCTAGTGTCCTCGATGTGGTGGGGCATTCAACGGATGTCGGAATTGATGTTCTTGAGGTTTTGGAGTCTATGGACATTGTCTCAGAATTTCCAGAAGCTGTTGTTAAGGAAGCAGAAAGTGTGCCTGATGCTCCGTCTCAAAAAGATATGGAAGGTCGTCTAGATCTAAGAGATGAGATTATCTTTACCATTGATGGTGCTGACGCCAAGGACTTGGACGACGCAGTTCACATCAAGCCTTTGAAAAATGGAAATATCGAACTCGGAGTTCACATCGCAGATGTTTCTTATTATGTAACTGAGGGCTCTGCCCTGGACAAGGAAGCCCTTAACCGCGCGACTTCAGTCTATGTAACAGACCGCGTGGTGCCAATGCTTCCAGAACGACTGTCAAATGGCATCTGCTCTCTCAATCCTCAAGTTGACCGTCTAACTCAGTCAGCCATCATGGAGATTGATAAACATGGTCGTGTAGTCAACTACACCATCACACAAACGGTTATCAAGACCAGTTTTCGTATGACCTATAGCGATGTCAATGATATCCTAGCAGGTCACGAGGAGAAGAGACAAGAATATAAGAAAATTGTTCCAAGTATCGAACTCATGGCTAAGCTCCATGAAATTTTAGAAAACATGCGTGTGAAACGTGGAGCACTCAATTTTGATACCAATGAAGCGAAGATTTTAGTGGATAAACAGGGTAAGCCTGTTGATATCGTTCTTCGTCAGCGTGGCATTGCCGAGCGCATGATTGAGTCTTTCATGTTGATGGCCAATGAAACAGTTGCTGAGCATTTTAGTAAGCTGGATTTGCCTTTTATTTATCGAATCCACGAGGAGCCCAAGGCTGAAAAGGTTCAGAAGTTTATTGATTATGCTTCGAGCTTTGGCTTGCGCATTTATGGGACTGCCAGTGAGATTAGCCAGGAGGCCCTCCAAGACATCATGCGTGCTGTTGAGGGAGAGCCTTATGCGGATGTATTATCCATGATGCTTCTTCGTTCTATGCAGCAGGCTCGCTATTCGGAGCACAATCACGGGCATTATGGTCTAGCGGCTGATTATTACACTCACTTTACTAGTCCGATTCGTCGTTATCCAGACCTTCTTGTTCACCGTATGATTCGGGATTACGGCAGTTCTAAGGAAATAGCAGAGCATTTTGAGCAAGTGATTCCAGAGATTGCGACCCAGTCTTCCAACCGTGAGCGTCGTGCCATTGAGGCTGAGCGTGAAGTCGAAGCCATGAAAAAGGCTGAGTATATGGAAGAATACGTGGGTGAAGAGTACGATGCAGTTGTATCCAGCATTGTCAAATTTGGTCTCTTTGTTGAATTGCCAAACACGGTTGAAGGCTTGATTCACATCACTAATTTGCCTGAATTTTATCATTTCAATGAGCGGAATTTGACTCTTCGTGGGGAAAAATCGGGGACAACCTTCCGTGTAGGTCAGCAAATCCGTATCCGAGTTGAAAGAGCCGACAAGATGACGGGTGAAATTGATTTCTCATATATCCCAAGTGAGTTTGATGTAATTGAAAAAGGCTTGAAACAGTCTAATCGTAGTGACAGAGGGCGTGGTTCAAGTCGTCGTTCAGATAAGAAGGAAGACAAGAGGAAATCAGGACGCTCAAATGATAAGCGCAAGCATTCACAAAAAGACAAGAAGAAAAAGGGCAAGAAACCTTTTTACAAGGAAGTAGCTAAGAAAGGAGCCAAGCATGGCAAAGGGCGAGGGAAAGGTCGTCGCACAAAATAAAAAGGCGCGTCACGACTATACAATCGTAGATACGCTAGAGGCAGGGATGGTCCTGACTGGAACTGAAATCAAGAGTGTACGAGCAGCTCGAATCAATCTCAAGGATGGCTTTGC
>CAUQTL010000076.1:0-5883 GCA_963521035.1 uncultured Streptococcus sp. | reverse complement strand
CGCCGATTTAGCTCAGTTGGTAGAGCAACGCACTCGTAACGCGTAGGTCACAGGTTCGATCCCTGCAATCGGCAGAAAGAAAACCAGCAACTTTTTCATGGGTTGCTGGTTTTGTTTATCTAATTCTTATAAAGAAGTAAGAAAAGTTAGACCGCCTAATATCACTCCTGCCGCATTGGGAATGATAAGGATCCAGTCTTTTTTAGGTTCTTTGGTCCAACCATAGATTACCCAAATTAAACAAGAAACTGCTGCGAATAGTGGTTGGAATGGTTGAGCTTTTTCTCCTTGTAGGTTAGCGATAATTTGTGGAATATATGCAATAAAGACAAGGATCCCAATAAAAGCTCCAATAGATCCGACAAAGCGATTAATTTTTTGTTTAGACATATAGTACCTCCTGAGGTACTATTATATCAGAAGGAAAAAAGTTTTCAAATTTGTTTGATCATAAAATAAGACAGATATTCAATATGTGTAAGTCGTGCTTTTATACTAAACGAATCTATTGGAGAGTCTAGGATGAGAAATCAAATTTGCTTAACATTTTTTGAGAAGGGTAAGCTACCACTTAGTTATCAAAAATAACCACTTACTGAAAATGCCTTGTTTCTTTTTTGAAAATTGTTATAATGAAGTCAGAAGCAAGGAAAGGAGTGGCTATGAAGATTAGGATTGAGCTTGATACAGATATGGCAGAAACTGAAGTCGTTATCCGAACGGCTCAATATGGTGAAGAGGTGGCTCGGATTCAAGCAGCTCTTGAACAAGCCAACCGTCAACCGATAGCTTTCTATAAGGATACAAGTGAATATTTTGTCGATTTGAAGAATATTTTATTTTTTGAAACGGATGCTACCAAAATTTATGCTCATAGCAGGGATGATGCTTATGAAGTCAAATTGAAGCTATACGAATTAGAAGAGAGACTTCCGGCATATTTCTGTCGCATTTCAAAGTCTACTATTGCCAATGCCAAGGCTATTTACGCTTTGGATAAATCATTTTCGGGAACCAGTACTATCCAATTTTATGACACACATAAACAAGTGCACGTTTCCCGACACTACTATCAAATTTTAAAAGAAAAGTTAAACGAAACGAGGTAATTTTCATGAAAAAAACAATTTTTGGAATCGGCTTTTTAGTCTTGGCAGCTTGGGTTCTGCTGCAGGGGAATTTTGGGATTCCTGCCTTCAATTTTAATATTTGGCCCATGCTAGTAGTTGCAATGTTTGCCTATTTCGCCTTGGAAAATTTCTTAGAAAGAGACTTTGGCACTGGGCTGATCATGGCAGTTATTGCGCTGATTATTGCCAATGCCGTTTACCACTTTTTAGCTATTTCAACAGGAACCTTGGTTTTGGGTGGTATTCTGGCTTGCATCGGTCTCAATATGATTTTCAAGCCCCGGCGCATTTTTAAGGGGCGTATCTTCTCAACTGCCTCTTCTTCCTCAAAAGATGATATTGCTTTTGGCAGCGGCACGCGCTATATCAACTCAGATAACTTCACCTATGAAAAGTTAGACTGTGCTTTTGGCAGTGCATCGGTTTATTTTGATAATGCGACTATCGAAGGGGACTCAGCAACTTTTGAAGTGGATCTGTCTTTTGGCAGTGTGATGCTTTATGTGCCCAGCGACTGGCGTGTAGAGCTGGATGTAGATAATGCCTTTGGCTCTGTCTACAATCCCCGCAATGTCAATGAAAAGAGAAAAACTCTCTATGTCAAAGGCAACGTAGCTTTCGGTTCTTTGAAGATTAGCTATGTTTAGGAAAACGGATTAATTTCGAAACTTTGGACAAATGTACTTGTCAAACGTCAAGTTTTTTGGTAATATAGGAAGGTATGTGGTGCTAGCACATCCGTAATATTAGATCTAATAGGAGGAAACACGATAATGGCTAAAGTATGTTACTTTACTGGTCGTAAGACTGTATCAGGAAACAACCGCTCTCACGCGATGAACCAAACAAAACGCGCTGTTAAACCAAATCTTCAAAAAGTTACTGTTTTGATTGACGGTAAACCTAAAAAAGTTTGGGCTTCAGCTCGTGCCCTTAAATCAGGTAAAGTTGAACGCGTTTAATCTCTATTTAAAAAGGATGGAAAATTTCCGTCCTTTTTTTGCTTGGGAATTTCCGCCTAGACAGTTGATTTAGACCCTTCCTCTTTTACACCCTGTATAAAATATGGTAGAATAAACTATAAAATACTTTTGAGGTACAAATTATGACTGTGAAAATTAATACAAAAGATGGTCAAATTGAGCTGACTGATGATGTGATTGCGACAATCGTCGGCGGTGCAGCGACTGAAATTTTTGGTGTAGTTGGCATGGCCAGCAAAAATGCAATCAAGGATAATTTTCAAGCCCTTTTAGGAAAAGAAAACTATGCTAAGGGCGTGGTTGTGAAAGCGACTGATGAAGGTGATATCGCAGTTGATGTCTACACTGTGTTAAGCTATGGAGTCAAAATCAGCGAAGTTTCCAAAAACATCCAAGAGCGTGTTAAATTCAGTTTGGAAAACAAGCTCGGAATTACTGCCCATGCAGTGAATGTTTATATCCAAAATATTAAAGTCGTAGGAGAATAATCGTGGCAAATATTACTACTAGTTTATTTCAAGAAATGGTGCAGGCGGCATCTACTCGCTTAAATAAACAGGCTGAATATGTAAACTCTTTGAATGTCTTCCCGGTTCCAGATGGCGATACAGGGACCAACATGGGCATGACCATTGAAAATGGTGCCAAGGAAGTGTCAGATAAGTCTGCTTCAACAGTTGGCGAAGCGGCGGGTATCTTTGCGAAAGGCCTTTTGATGGGCGCGCGTGGTAACTCAGGAGTTATCACTTCCCAGCTTTTCCGCGGTTTTTCTCAAAGTGTGAAAGAGCATGAAGAGCTGACTGGTGAAGATCTAGCTCTGGCCTTTCAGTCTGGTGTAGAAGTGGCTTACAAGGCAGTTATGAAGCCGGTTGAGGGAACGATTTTGACTGTTTCCCGCGGTGCGGCTATCGGAGCCAAGAAGAAAGCTGAAGTCACTAATGATGCTGTAGAAGTTATGAAAGCAGCTCTTGAAGGAGCAAAGGCTGCTTTGGCTAAGACACCGGATATGCTGCCGGTTCTGAAAGAAGTCGGCGTTGTGGACTCTGGCGGTCAAGGGTTGGTCTTTATCTACGAAGGCTTCTTGTCTGCACTTACAGGCGAATATATCGCATCTGAGGACTTTGTGGCGACACCTGCGACCATGTCTGAGATGATCAATGCTGAGCATCATAAGTCTGTAGCTGGCCATGTGGCAACAGAGGACATCACTTACGGCTACTGTACAGAAATCATGGTGGCTCTCAAGACAGGTCCAACCTATGTAAAAGACTTTGATTATGATGAATTTCGCAACTACCTCAATGATTTGGGAGATTCCCTGTTGGTAGTCAACGATGATGAAATCGTCAAAGTCCATGTCCATACCGAAGATCCAGGACTGGTTATGCAGGAAGGTCTCAAGTATGGTAGTTTGGTCAAGGTCAAGGTTGACAATATGCGCAACCAGCACGAAGCACAGGTTGAAAAGGAAGAGCGCTCAGCTAAGCCGGCTCAAGAAAAAGAATTTGCGATTATTGCTGTAGTGGCTGGTGATGGTCTGGCTGAAATCTTTAAGGCTCAGGGAGTTGACTATATCATCTCTGGCGGTCAAACTATGAACCCATCAACAGAAGACTTCATCAAAGCTGTGGAGCAAGTCAATGCTCGTAATATTATTATCTTGCCAAACAATAAAAACATCTTCATGGCAGCCCAATCAGCAGCAGAAGTGATTGAACAGCCTGCAGCTGTTATTGAGACTCGCACGATCCCTCAAGGTTTGACCAGTCTCCTAGCTTTTGATGGCAGCAAGACTATTGAGGAAAACCAAGAGCGTATGACTGCAGCCTTGGCAGAAGTAGTCAGCGGCAGCGTGACGACTGCGGTTCGTGATACGACGATTGATGGCTTGGAAATTCATGAGAATGACAACCTCGGTATGGTGGATGGCAAGATTGTTGTTTCTAATCCAGATATGCTGACAGCTTTGAAAGAAACGTTCAGCAAGATGCTCAATGAAGACAGCGAGATTGTCTCTATCTATATCGGTGAGGACGGTAGCGAAGAGTTGGCTAGCAGTCTTGCTCAAGATTTGATGGAACAATTCGAGGATGTCGAAGTAGAAATTCATCAGGGCAGTCAGCCGGTTTATCCATATATTTTTAGTGTTGAATAGCATAAAAAGGCAATCGAAAGGTTGTCTTTTATTATTTTATAGAAAATACTTAGACAAGAAACTGGTATTATGTTATACTGTAACAAATAAAAAGTAAAAAAAGGTGAACTATGAAAAAATTTTTCATTCTTGTTATTTCTGCTTCGGTACTCTTGACGGGCTGTGTGCTTCCTAGCTTCAGCAAGCATCGTCCTAGACATTCTTCTGAATCAGCAGCTTCTTCTAGGCGGACTAAATCCAGCTCTAGCTCCAGCTCTAGCAAGTCATCCAGTTCTTCTTCTGAAAGTACAGAGATTGTCTCTAAAACCTTGGTTGGAGACATTGAAGGAATCCATCATCGTGATACAATTACCTATCAGGGCAAGAAAATCTTGAATCTTCGTATGGAATTGCTCACTTCCTTGCCAGAAGAAGCTAGTGCGGCATCAGCTACTTTGACTCCAGAGGAAATGACGACTATCATTCGTGAAGGAATGCAGTCTGATTCAAACTATGTAGCAGCTAAGAGTCTGGAAGGTGTTAATATTGATTATTCAGTTACAGCAGAGAAGAAATTGCAGACCTTGATTGAAATTGATTTGCAAAAGGTCAATGTCGAAGAGGTGGAAAAGAACAGTTTCTTCCAAGGTTTTGGACTGAAGGACATTAAGGATATTACACCTGAGATGTTCATTCTGAGTCTGAAGCTCAATGGTCTCAAAGAAGAGGTGCAGAGCTAAAGTTTAAAAAGCGTTGGTCACCTCATCTTACAAATTGAGTAGCTAGTTTATTGAAAAATTTTTTAGATTAGGCTACTTTAATTCCAGTTTCTATCTAAATTGCAACAGACATACAACTAGTCGGCACCTCTCCACGAGGGTAGTCGGCTTTTTTGTGCCTTCATGTAGAAGGGATACAATCAGATTATTCCAATATTTGCTAGCTTTGGTCTCTAAAAGCGGAATAGTGACATTTGTCATGTCAGCTGGTGACAAAATCAACTAGTAGGAAAAATTTCTTTGCCTTATAATATAGTTAACAAAATGATAAAAGGTTGCTGTAAGAATTAAAAAAGCATTTGGTCTTTATTATTCTTCCGGCTTTGGAAAAATAAAGGAAAGATGCACATGCGCTTTATCGAATCAAAGGAGGAGTAAAATGGAACTGATTGAAGTAAAGAAGCTTTCAAAAAGCATTCATGGTAAGGAGATTTTAAAGGATATTTCCTTTGAAATCTCCCAAGGTGACTGTGTGGCCTTGATTGGTCCCAACGGAGCAGGGAAAACGACTCTCATGGACTGTTTGTTGGGTGATAAGTTTCTGACAGCGGGTCAGGCTACAATTCAGGGACTCAAGCCAACTGACACTCATCTCAAGCAGTCGGTAGCGATTTTACCACAGGAAAATACAGTGGTGGAGGATTTGAAGGTCAAGGAACTCTTGACTTTCTTTCAAGCGATTTATCCAAATAGTCTGTCCAATCAAGAAATTGATGACTTGCTGCAATTTACAGATAAGCAAAAGAATCAGTTGGCCAGTAAGCTGTCTGGTGGACAAAAACGTCTCTTCTCTTTTGTTCTGAGTCTGATTGGCCGTCCTAAGATTCTGTTCTTGGACGAACCGACTTCAGCTATGG
>CAUQTL010000075.1:0-5889 GCA_963521035.1 uncultured Streptococcus sp. | reverse complement strand
GTATCCAAAACAACCAATTTCTTAATAGCTGATTTTTGGATATTGTCCATAGCAGGACCAGAAAGAACTGGGTGCGTACAGCTCGCATAGACTTCAACAGCACCAGCTTCTGCAAGGGCATCTGCCGCATGACAAATCGTTCCAGCAGTATCAATCATATCATCAATCAAGATACAAGTCTTGCCTTCGACCTTACCGATGATGTTCATGACTTCACTGGTATTCATCTTATCAACACTACGACGTTTGTCAATGATAGCAATAGATGTTTTCAAAAATTCTGCCAACTTACGAGCACGAGTCACCCCTCCATGGTCTGGGCTGACAACCACATAGTCAGAACCAACCATGCCACGACGCTCAAAATAATCCGCAATCAGAGGAGCTCCCATCAAATGATCCACAGGAATATCAAAGAACCCTTGAATCTGCGCAGCATGCAAGTCGATGGTCAATAGACGATCCACTCCAGCTACTTCAAGCATATTTGCGACAAGTTTTGAAGTGATTGGCTCACGCGCTCTCGCCTTTCTATCCTGACGTGCATACCCATAGTAAGGCATGACAACATTGACAGATTCTGCACTCGCACGCTTCAAAGCATCCACCATAATCAAAATTTCAAGCAGATTGTCATTTACAGGCGAGCTAGTTGATTGTAGGATAAAGACGTGTTTCCCACGGATTGATTCTTCGATGTTGACCTGAATCTCTCCATCTGAAAATTGGCGAACACTTGATTTCCCCAACTCTATCCCAATCTCCTGCGCCACACGTTTTGCCAATTCTTGATTAGAAGAAAGGGCAAACAGCTTTAAATCAGAAAAAGACATGATTTCCTCCGGTATATATGTATCGCTTGTGCTTTTCACAAGATTTTTCCATTTACCATTGTAGCGCTTTTTGCACTATTTTTCAATCAAAAATAAAAGAAGGGCAGCATATTTGTGCCCCTGCATTATTCTTTTGAAAAATATTCTAGTTCATCAACTCATTATGCTTCTCAACAAAGCGATAAGCCTGATAAAAACCATATAGAGTAATGGTCGTAACCACTGGAATCGCTAAGGGCAACTCTGTATCCAACTCCACAAAAGGAGAGTTAAACAAGAAATGAGTTCCCAAGGCTAAACCTAGGAAAATAAGTCCCTGTTTCTTGCCAACCTTTTGTCCTTTATAGGCTCTGTAAAGCAAGTAAACACCTACTACTGCCAAACCTGAAAAAGTCCAGTGAGAGGCAATTCCTGAGATGATACGCTCTAAAATTCTCGAAATAGTAAAGTCAAAGCCCTCTGGCAAATCCGTACGAATATAGCCAATATCCTCAATCATTTGGAATCCCAAACCAGAAGCAATTCCTAGTAAAAACAAAGATTTTAAGTTTCGCACAGGAATCAAAGCTAAAACAAAGACAAGTGGCAATAATTTCAAGGGTTCTTCTACCAAAGGAGCCACAATCGCACTTTCAAAGGCATTTAAAAATGCACTATCTGGGAAAAGAACGCCCAGTAAATCATGGATGTAAGTGTTAGCAAAGCTTGATAACCAACCTGAAATAAACATCCCACCTAATAGAGATAGTATCAAAGCGTTTTGGGGAACTTCCCATTTTTTCCCAAAACGACTTAGGACAAAGGTAGCCGGAATCATGTAAAAGAGAGCTAGAAAGATAGAAACTCCCATTAGTCCATATTCCGCACCTGACATCGAACCGTCCGTATAGTAGATGGTTTCATACTGTAAACCAATACATAGCAATAAAATAAAAATAAATAAAATACTGTTTTTCTTCATACACTTTCTTTCTAAATGAAGTATTTATAATTCTACGACTGTCATACTTCCTGTATCTACATCGTAAATAGCACCAGAGATAATGACATCATCTGGTATTATGGGCGACTCGATAAGGATTTGCATGTCCTCACGTACACTCTCCTCTATATCTTGGAAAGGCAAAAAATCCTGATCTGACACATCGACACCTAGTTCCTCTTTTAAATATTCCTGAAAAGGACCATTTTCAAAAGTCTGAGCACCACAGTCTGTATGGTGCAATACCACAATCTCTCTTGTCCCCATTTGTTGCTGGGAAATCACCAGCGAACGAATCATGTCTTCTGTTACTCGACCACCTGCATTCCGCAAGATATGAGCATCCCCAAGTGCCAAACCTAGAGCTTGCGCAACGTGCAGACGCGAATCCATGCAGGTCACAATAGCTACTCTTGTTTTGGGTTTAAGTGGCAGATTTAACTGCCCATGTAGGGCAACATAAGCCTGATTGGCTTGCATAAACTGTTCAAAATACGACACGATTCCCTCCTTGAAAATTTGATAGTCAAATATTTCTCCTATCTTATCATTTTTAAGAGAATTTGTCACAGATTAAGCAAAAACCTTTTTCAAAACTTCCTGAATCGTTGTCACTCCAATAACCTGAATTTCCTTAGGCGGAGTAATTCCTGTCAAGGAATTTTTCGGTACATAAATCTTAGTAAAGCCCAGTTTAGCAGCTTCATTAATGCGCTGTTCGATACGATTTACACGCCGAATTTCTCCTGTCAAGCCCAGTTCGCCTACAAAACATTCCTGAGGATTGGTTGGCTTGTCCTTGTAGCTCGAAGCAATGGCAACAGCGACGGCCAAGTCAATGGCAGGTTCATCCAATTTGACACCACCAGCAGATTTGAGATAAGCATCCTGATTTTGTAGGAGAAGACCTGCCCGTTTTTCTAAAACAGCCATAATCAAACTCGCGCGATTAAAATCAAGACCTGTCGTCGTACGCTTGGCATTTCCAAACATGGTCGGTGTCACCAAGGCCTGAACTTCCGCCAAAATAGGACGCGTCCCTTCCATGGTCACAACGATTGACGAACCAGTCGCCCCATCCAAACGCTCTTCTAGGAAAACTTGACTCGGATTGAGTACCTCAACCAAACCGCCCGACTGCATCTCAAAAATCCCAATCTCATTAGTTGAACCAAAACGGTTTTTGACCGCTCTCAGAATACGGAAGGTATGGTGACGCTCCCCTTCAAAGTAAAGCACCGTATCCACCATATGCTCCAACATGCGCGGACCAGCCAAGGTTCCTTCCTTGGTAACATGCCCTACGATAAAGATAGCAATGTTATTAGTCTTAGCTAACTGCATAAGTTCAGCCGTCACCTCACGCACCTGAGAAACAGACCCCTGCACCCCTGAAATCTCAGGAGACATAATGGTCTGAATGGAGTCAATAATGAGGAAGTCTGGTTGGATTCGCTCCACCTCAGCTCGAACACTCTGCATATTGGTCTCTGCATAGAGATAAAACTCGCTATCAATATCACCCAAACGCTCTGCACGTAGTTTAATCTGCTGGGCAGACTCCTCCCCACTGACGTAGAGAACCGTTCCCACTTGGGACAACTGGGTTGAGACTTGTAGGAGAAGCGTTGATTTCCCGATTCCAGGATCCCCACCTATGAGTACGAGACTTCCTGGTACCACTCCGCCCCCAAGTACACGGTTGAATTCCTCCATCTCCGTCTTGGTTCGATTGACATTGATAGAAGTCACCTCAGCCAGTTTCATGGGCTTGGTTTTCTCCCCTGTTAAGGACACACGCGCATTCTTGACCTCAGCAACCTCAACCTCTTCTACAAAAGAAGACCAAGACCCACAGTTAGGACAACGTCCCAGATATTTAGGGGAATTATACCCACAATTTTGACACACAAATGTCGCTTTTTTCTTTGCGATGATAAACCTCTTTCTATATCTCTAACTCACACTCAATCACTTGGCAAAAATCAATCTTCTCATTTGGCACAAACTGGCGCATAAGCATGTTGTGAGTTACCACTAGCACGGTCTGGTAATCTCGATACTTACCCATGCATTCTAGAAAACGAGACTTCATCTCTTCAGCTGTCTCATATTGAATAGGACTATTAGGAAGTAACTCCCCCTTATTTTCTAGAAACATAGTACGAGCTTTTTCAAAATTATCTGTGCCACTTTCATAGACCTGCCATTCATGTAATAATGGCTCCACTCTCAAAGGAAGTCCCGTAGCACAAACCACATAAAAAGCCGTTTCTAAAGCTCTTGTGACTGCAGAAGATATGATTATTTCAGCTGAAGGTAGTAAAGGATTTTTTCTCAGTTCCTGGGCTTGCTGCCGTCCCTTCTCAGACAAGGGTGCCAAATCTATCCCAAATCCCGTATAAGAACGCTCCTCTAACTCACAATAATCTGGCTCTCCATGACGTACAAAGATAATCTTCATTCTAGTGCCCAGTCGATCCAAATCCACCAGTCCGCACGCCGTCAGCTGCATCTCCATCTGCAATTAAGAAAGGAGCAAAGACAGCTTGGACAACACGTTCTCCAACTTCAAGAACAACCTCTTGGTCTGTGATATTCTTCATCTGAGCAAAAATATGCCCTTCATTCCCAGGATTTCCATAATAATCTCCATCAATGACCCCAACTGAATTAATTAAAACCAAGCCCTTTTTACGAGGGTTTGAAGAACGATCATAGAGGTAGAGAACCTCAGTCGGCTGCATATAAGCCTTAACCCCTGTCGGAACCAAGACAATCTCTCCTGGTGCAATAACCGTACGTACAGCAACCTTTAAGTCGTAACCAGCGGCATGCGCTGTCTCACGCTTTGGCAATAAATTTTCATCTGTAAAACTAGAAACCAATTCAAAACCACGAATTTTCATCATCTTCTCTTTTCTATTATCATTTATTCTAGATTATTCTATCTTATTTATTCGGAAAAAGCACGAAAAAAAGAGCACACAATTCAAATCGCTTAGGGCTGCTGGATTCCTCCCCTGACCCGCTTCACGCAGAACTGTTGCTCCACTATTTATTATATCACATTCCTATTCATTTTAAAAGCAAAATTATTTTTTCCGTCTATTTCTAAAAAACTCCTGCATAATAGCTGCGCATTCATCTTCCAAAATTCCCGTTTCAACCTCCACACGATGATTGAGACGCTCATCTGTCAAGATATCGTACAAACTCCCAGCAGCGCCAAATTTCTGGTTTTTAGCCCCATAGACCACGTTTGGAATACGGGCGAGTCCAATCGCCCCACTACACATGACACAAGGCTCAATGGTCACAAAAAGCGTGCAATCCAGCAAGCGCCAGCTCTCCTCACTCAGGTTCGCATTCTCTATGGCCATAATCTCCGCATGCATAACCGCTCGCCGCAGTTCCTCACGCGCATTATGCCCACGGCCAATGATTTCTCCGTCCTTGACAATCACACAACCAATTGGAATTTCATCGTGTTCAAGAGCAATCTCAGCCTCTCTCAAAGCCTCCCTCATAAAGACTTCTTTTTCTTCAACTGTATAATTCATCAATTTCCCTTTTCCTACTTATCGATTTTATTATTATATCATGAATCCCAAGACAAAAAAAGCCACCAAATGCGGTGACTTTATAGGGAGATTATTATGAAAAAGAAAAGTTTAGGATATTTGTTACAACAAGTTAGGAGGTCTTCTTGTAACTGTCTATAGTATACCCGACCTATCTTAAATAAACCTTAAAAATCTCTTAGGACCAAACACTTTCTAAAATATTTGTTTGTTCACGACCAGGACCTACTGAGAAAGTAGAAATACGAACTCCAACCAATTCACTCACACGACGAACATAGTTACGCGCATTCTCAGGAAGATCTTCCAAATTACGAACTCCGGTAATATCTTCTGACCAACCTGGCAACTCTTCATAGATAGGCTTGCAACGTTTCAATTGCTCAAGACTAGCTGGATAGTAGTCAATACGTTGACCATCAAGATCATAGGCCACACAGATTTTCACAGTATCTAAACCACTCAAAACATCGATAGAGTTCAATGAAAG
>CAUQTL010000074.1:0-6117 GCA_963521035.1 uncultured Streptococcus sp. | reverse complement strand
GTTTAGATTTACTAGATGAGTTAGTCGGAGATGTTCATTTTACAGAAGAGTCTGTTTTGAGGGAACAGGATATTATCCAGCAAGAACGAGAAATGTACCAAGACGATCCAGACTCACGCTTGTTTTTTGCAACATTAGCAAACATTTATCCTGATACTCCTTTAGCAACAGATATTGTTGGAAGTGAAAAATCAATTGCTGAGATTCAAGTTTCAAATTTAAAAGAGAACTTTACAGACTTTTACAAACCTGTCAACATGTCACAGTTTTTAGTTGGAAATATTGATGTGGAAGTTGTTGAGGAATACTTTTCGAAAAAGGAAAAGAAGACTTTAGAACAGTTTACAGTTACAAAAGAGAAACTACCCTTGCAGCCTGTGAAGCAAACAGATAGTCTTCGGATGGAAGTTTCTTCACCCAAGCTTGCTGTTGCTATTAGAGGAACTGGTCAAATAACGGAAGAGGAGTCTTATCGTTACAATATTTTATTGAAATTACTATTTACGATGATGTTTGGTTGGACTTCTGATCGTTTTCAAAAGTTATATGAGACTGGGAAGTTAGATACGTCATTGTCACTTGAGGTTGAAGTCAACAGTCGCTTTCATTTTGTGATATTGACAATGGACACCAAAGAGCCTGTTTCTCTGTCGCATCAATTTCGTAAAGCGATTCGTCAGTTTAGTAGTGATGCGGATATTACTGAGGAGCATTTAGATCTTGTTAAGAGTGAGATGTTTGGGGAGTTTTTCAGTAGCATGAACTCTTTGGAATTTATTGCAACTCAATACGATCCGATGGATCGCGGAGAAACAATTTTTGATTTTCCGAAAATTTTACAGGAAATTACTTTGGAGGATGTTCTAGAAGCTGGACATCGTTTGATTGATAATGGTGATCTAGTTGATTTTACAATCTTTCCAGCTTAAAAGATGACTAATACTAGAAAGAAGGAATGGTACGTATGAGAAAAAAAACAATTGGCGAGGTTCTACGTTTAGCTAGAATTAATCAGGGATTGAGTTTAGAAGAATTGCAGGAAAAAACTGAAATTCAGTTGCATTTTCTAGAAGCTATGGAGGCAGATGATTTTGATCAACTTCCTAGTACCTTCTATGCTCGTTCTTTTTTAAGAAAATATGCCTGGGCAGTAGAGTTAGATGAAAGAATTGTTTTGGATGCCTATGATTCAGGTAGTATGATCACTTATGAAGAGGTAGATGTCGATGAAGAAGACTTGTCTGGTCGCAGACGATCAAATAAGAAAAAAACGTCTTATCTCCCCTTGTTTTATTTCGTTCTATTTGCTTTGTCAATTTTAATTTTTGTCACTTACTATGTTTGGAACTACATCCAAACTCAGCCAAGTTCTTCTTCAGCTAATTATAGTGTTGTGAACTCGACTAGTTCAACAACCTCATCTAGTTCATCTTCTAGTAGTCAGACGTCTAGCTCGTCTTCTACTACGGAATCAACTATTACAGTGTCAGGTGAAGGAAACCGCATTGAAGCTCGGTATAAAACGAGTAAGGAAACCGCTACTGTTCAATTGGCAGTATCAGATGCAACTAGTTGGGTAAGTGTTTCAGGAAGTGAGCTGGAGGGTGGTGTGACACTATCCGAAGACAATAAGAATGCAAAAACAACAGTTTCAACTAAGAATCCCGTTACCATTACTTTAGGTGTAGTGAAGGGAGTTACTGTAACTGTGGACAATCAAACGATTGATACTTCGAAGCTGACAACTCAGACTGGAACTGTAACACTTACATTTACTACAGATTAAGGAAAAATCAATGAAAAAAGAACAAATTCCTAATGTATTAAATATTGGTAGAATTCTCTTTATACCTCTCTTTATTCTTATTTTGACTTTGGGCCATTCACAAGGCAGTCATTTGCTGGCAGCGATCATCTTTGCAGTTGCTAGTATAACGGATTATCTTGATGGCTACCTTGCTCGTAAATGGAATGTAGTCAGCAATTTTGGAAAATTTGCAGATCCGATGGCTGATAAGCTGTTGGTTATGTCAGCTTTTATCATGTTGATTGAGTTAGGCATGGCTCCAGCTTGGGTTGTTGCTATTATCATCTGTCGTGAACTTGCGGTGACAGGCTTGCGTTTGTTGCTTGTTGAGACGGGAGGGACAGTTCTAGCAGCAGCGATGCCAGGGAAAATCAAGACCTTTAGTCAGATGTTTGCTATTATCTTTTTGCTCTTACATTGGAATTTAATTGGTCAGCTGTTGCTTTATATCGCTTTGTTTTTCACTATCTACTCTGGTTATGATTATTTCAAGGGTAGCGCTCATGTATTCAAAGGGACATTTGGTTCGAAATGAAATCGATTATTGAAGTAAAAAATCTGTCTTTTCGTTACAAGGAAGACCAGGAACATTATGACGTTAATAATGTCTCGTTTCACTTGAAACGGGGAGAATGGCTTTCGATTGTAGGTCATAATGGGAGTGGGAAATCGACAACTATCCGTTTGATTGATGGCTTGCTTGAAGCAGAGTCTGGGGAAATCTGGATAGATGGGCAATTGCTGTCCTCTGAGAACGTTTGGGACTTACGCCGTCAAATTGGTATGGTTTTTCAAAATCCAGATAACCAATTTGTGGGGGCAACTGTTGAAGATGATGTCGCCTTTGGTTTAGAAAATCAGGGACTTCCTCGTGAAGAAATGAAGAAGAGAGTGGCTGATTCTTTGGAGTTGGTAGGGATGCTGGACTTTAAGAAGAGAGAACCAGCTCGTTTATCTGGTGGTCAAAAACAACGTGTGGCCATTGCAGGAGTTGTTGCCCTGAGGCCAGCTATTTTAATTCTAGATGAGGCTACAAGTATGTTGGACCCCGAGGGACGACGAGAACTGATTCAGACAGTTCAAGAGATTCGAAAAGACCACCAGATGACAGTCGTCTCCATTACACATGACTTGGAAGAAGTTGCGATGAGTGACCGTGTCTTGGTCATGAAAAAAGGACAAGTGGAGTCAACCAGCAGTCCAAGAGAACTTTTTTCTCGGGATGACCTTGACCAGATAGGGTTGGATGAACCTTTTACTAATCAATTGAGAGAATCTTTGAGAGAGACTGGTTATCAGTTGCCGGATGGCTATTTGACAGAAGGAGAGCTAGAGGACAAGTTATGGGAATTACTCTAGAAAATGTGAGCTTTACCTATCAAGAGGGGACTCCCCTATCTTCATCAGCCTTGACTGATGTTTCTTTGACAATTGAGGATGGTTCCTATACAGCTTTAGTAGGGCACACAGGTAGTGGGAAATCAACGATTTTACAGCTTTTAAATGGCCTATTGGTACCAAGTAAGGGTTCTGTTCGAGTTTTCGATACCGTCATTACCCCTACATCAACCAATAAAGAAATTCGTCAGATTCGAAAGCAGGTTGGTCTAGTGTTTCAATTTGCTGAAAATCAGATTTTTGAAGAGACTGTTTTGAAAGATGTTGCATTTGGACCGCAAAATTTTGGAGTTTCTGAGGAAGAGGCCAAGAAAATTGCGCGTGAAAAGTTAACCTTGGTAGGTATCGATGAGTCACTCTTTGAGCGCAGTCCTTTTGAACTTTCAGGTGGCCAAATGAGACGTGTGGCTATAGCAGGTATGCTAGCGATGGAGCCAACTGTCTTAGTTTTGGATGAGCCGACAGCAGGGCTAGATCCTCTGGGCAGAAAAGAATTAATGACCCTGTTTAAAAAACTCCACCTTTCTGGAATGACAATCGTTCTAGTAACGCATTTGATGGATGACGTAGCCACGTATGCTGATCAGGTTTATGTTATGGAAAAGGGGCGTTTGGTCAAAAGTGGTAAACCGAGTGATGTTTTCCAAGATGTAGCCTCTATGGAAAAGGTGCAGTTAGGTGTGCCTAAAATCACAGCCTTTTGTAAACGTTTGGCAGATAGGGGTGTAGCTTTTAAAAAACTGCCAATCAAGATAGAGGAGTTTAAGGAGTCGCTAAATGGATAGTATGATTTTAGGGCGTTATATACCGGGGGATTCCATTATTCATCGCTTGGATCCACGTAGTAAATTGCTTGCCATGATCCTGTTGATTTTGATTGTATTTTGTGCCAATAATCCCCTCACCAATCTCATTTTGTTTATAGCGACAGGTATATTTATCGCATTATCAGGCGTTTCCCTCTCATTTTTCGTTCAGGGATTAAAATCCATGTTCTTCCTGATTGCTTTTACGACTCTTTTTCAGTTATAAAAATAACGGATTATGCTTTGCACCAAGCAGGAATCATTTTCTGTCGTTTTGTGTTTATTATTTTCTTTTCAACCTTGCTAACCTTAACGACCATGCCTTTGAGTCTGGCAGCTGCAGTTGAAGCTCTTTTAGCACCGCTGAAACGCGTGAAAGTTCCCGTTCATGAAATTGGTCTCATGTTATCAATGAGTTTGCGTTTTGTTCCAACCTTGATGGATGACACGACGAGAATTATGAATGCTCAAAAAGCTCGTGGAGTTGACTTTGGCGAAGGTAGCATCGTTCAAAAAGTAAAGGCTATGATTCCAATTTTAATTCCTCTTTTTGCGACGAGCTTAAAGCGTGCAGATTCATTGGCAATAGCCATGGAAGCGCGTGGTTATCAGGGAGGAAAGGGTAGAAGCCAGTATAGACAGTTGAGATGGAGTCAAAAGGATACACTGGCAATTCTTGTGATTTTGGTACTGGGATGTTTCTTATTTTTCTTAAAATCTTAGCAGGTTTGTAGGATTGGTAAGAAGCTCACAGTAGCAGGTTTTTAGTATAAAGGTAGGAATATGAACCGTTTTAAAAAATCAAAATATCTAATCATCGTTTTTGTCACAGTTCTGGCAGTTTCTGTACTATTAGTGACAACCTATTCAAGCGCTATTGTGACGAAACTAGGAGATGGGATTTCCTTGGTAGATAGAATTGTTCAAAAACCCTTTCAGTGGTTTGATACTTTCAAATCAGATTTGGGACATTTGACGCAGACTTACAATGAAAACGAAAGTCTAAAAAAACAGCTTTATCAACTAGAGGTGGAGTCTAATCAATCAGAAAGTTTAAAAAATGAAAATGAACAATTACGTCAGTTGCTGGATATGAAGTCAAAATTGCAGGCTACAAAAACCATTGCAGCAGATGTGATTATGCGAGCTCCAGTATCTTGGAAACAAGAGTTAACAATTGATGCGGGAAGTTCAAAAGGAGCTTCTGAAAATATGTTGGCCATTGCAAACGGGGGTTTGATTGGTAGTGTTTCAAAGGTGGAGGATCATTCAACAACGATCAACCTATTGACAAACACCGAAAATTCAGACAAAATTTCTGTTAAAATCCTGCATGGTTCTACTGAAATTTACGGGATTATCGTTGGTTATGATAAGGAATCTGAACTGCTTAAAATTAGCCAATTAAACAGCAACAGCGACATTAGCGCGGGAGACAAGGTGACTACAGGGGGGCTCGGAAACTTTAATGTTAAGGATATCCCTGTTGGAGAGGTTGTTGCTACAACACACAGCAGTGATTATCTAACAAAGGAGGTAACAGTAAAGTTAAGTGCTGACACCAAAAATCTTCATGTGGTAGAGTTAGTGGGGAATTAGCAATGAGACTGTTAAAACAAATTGGTATTTTCTTTTTACTCCCTTTTGTCGTACTAATTGATGCACATATTGGACAATTAGCGGGATCCTTCTTCCCTCACTTTCATTTAGCAAGTCATTTTCTGTTTTTATTTCTCTTGTTTGAGACAATTGAGGTTTCAGAATATCTCTATCTAGCTTATTGCTGTATAGCGGGTTTGGTGTACGATATCTATTTTTTCCACTTGATAGGAATTGCAACACTTCTATTTATCTTGATAGGAGCTTCGCTCCATAAATTTAATAGTGTAATTTTGCTAAACCGTTGGACAAGAATGTTAACAATAGTTGTGATGAGTTTCCTATTTGATATGGGGAGCTACCTCCTTGCTCTTGCTATGGGATTGACAGTAGAATCGATGCCAGTTTTCATCGTCTATAGCCTTGTCCCATCAATGATTTTAAACTTTTTATGGATGCTTATTTTCCAATATATTTTTGAAAAATGTTATCTATAAGAAAGAAATA
>CAUQTL010000073.1:0-6444 GCA_963521035.1 uncultured Streptococcus sp. | reverse complement strand
GAAGTCTTGCTGCGTTGTGCCCACCAAGTGTAGCGTTCTGGAACATCGCCGTGAAGATGACGGAAGGTGTCGGTAAATCCTGTTGCCAAGAGATTGGTAAATCCAGCACGTTCCTCGTCGGTAAATCCTGGTGAACGGCGGTTGCTGGCAGGATTTGCAAGGTCGATTTCATTGTGGGCCACGTTGTAGTCACCGGTCGCAAGGACTGGTTTTTCTTTGTCCAGTTCAGCTAAGTATTCTGCATATTTGACATCCCAGACTTGGCGTTCTTCCAAACGTTTGAGGCCGTCGCCAGCGTTTGGAGTGTAAACTTGGGTCACGAAAAATTCATCAAATTCTAGAGTGATGATACGACCTTCCAAGTCCATGGTAGAAGGGGCACCGATTTCTGGGAAAGTGACAGTGGGTGTGAGTTCTTTCTTATAGAGGAACATAGTACCAGCATAGCCTTTACGGGCAGGTTCTTGGGAAGAGCGCCACGTGTTTTCGTAGCCTGGGAAGAGTTCTTCTAAAATTTCCAAGTGTTTCTTTGTAGGGCCTTTGGCAGAAAGCTTGGTTTCTTGGATAGCAATGATATCAGCATTTTCAGCGACCAAGGTTTGTAGGACTTCTTGGGACAATTTGGCACGAGCTGAGTCACTAGTTAGGGCTGCATTGAGGGAATCAATATTCCATGAGATAAGTTTCATAAAGTTACCTTTTTCATTCAGATTATAGATTTTATTATACCAAAAAAAGGTCTATTTCCCCAACGTATGGTTTGAAAAATCACCCTCTTTCGTTTATAATAAAGAATGATTTTATGAAAGGGAGTGAAAATAAATGAAATTTTACTCATATGACTATGTGCTTAGCCAAATCAGTCAACAAAATGGAATCATGATTGGCTTTGGGATTGTGCTCCTAGCTATCACAGGATTTTTTGCTTTTAAGGCTTATCGAGATAAAAAGGGGACTAAGTTTCGGGAATTGGTCATGATTTTGGCCTTGACCTTGGTAGCCATGCTTTTGGTAACAATCTCAAAATACCAGACCAATCAAGCCTCTAACAATCAATTTCAAACCTCACTTCATTTCATAGAGGTTGTTTCCAAAGACTTGGGGGTGGATAAATCAGAAGTTTACGTTAATACTTCAGCTGCCACTGATGGAGCGCTTGTCAAGGTAGGTCCAAATTTCTACCGCGCCATGAACGGGAGCCAACCAGACAAGTATCTTTTAGAGAAATTAGAATTGAATCAAACAGACGCTATTGAATTGGTGGAGGTAAACAAATGACACTCAACTATATGGAAATTTTAATCAAACTGGCCTTGGGTCTTTTCTCTCTTGTTTTTGTTATTAATGTGACAGGAAAGGGGAATCTAGCACCTAACTCTGCTACAGACCAAATTCAGAACTATGTTCTTGGTGGTATCATCGGTGGGGTAATTTACAATAGTTCAATCAGTATCCTGCAATACACAGTGATTTTGATGATGTGGACGATTTTGGTTTTGACCCTAAAGTGGCTCAATAACAATGTTCGCTTTGTCAAACGCTTGATTGATGGGAAACCAACTCTCCTCATCAAAAATGGGCAGATTGACCCAGAAGCCTGTCGTTCAGTTGGCTTGTCTGCATCGGATGTAGCCCTCAAACTTCGTAGCCAAGGGATTTTCCAGATGAAGCAAGTTAAACGAGCTGTGCAAGAACAAAATGGCCAACTCATCGTGGTTCAAATGGGAGATGAAAATCCTAAGTATCCAGTTGTGACTGACGGTGTGATCCAAGTCGATGTCTTGGAATCGATTGGTCGTAGCGAAGAGTGGCTGCTTGATAACCTCAACAAGCAAGGACATGACAATGTAGCTAATATCTTTATCGCTGAGTATGACAAGGGTGCCGTTACAGTCGTAACCTATGAATAAGAAAAACCTGGGGTCTTGGCCTCAGGTTTCTATTTGCAATCAGAAAGGGATTTTATGTCCATTATTCAAAAACTTTGGTGGTTTTTCAAGTTAGAAAAACGCCGTTATCTAGTCGGAATCGTGGCCCTGGTCTTGGTTTCCGTCCTTAATCTCATTCCCCCTATGGTTATGGGGCGGGTCATTGATGCCATCACATCGGAGCAATTAACCCAGCAGGACCTTCTTCTTGACCTATTTTACTTGCTCCTTGCAGCCTTTGGGATGTATTATCTGCGCTATGTTTGGCGTATGTATATCCTCGGAACCTCCTACCGTTTGGGGCAGATTATGCGGTCTCGCTTATTTGAGCATTTCACAAAAATGTCTCCAGCCTTTTATCAGACCTATCGAACGGGAGACCTGATGGCACACGCTACAAATGATATCAATGCCTTAACCCGTCTGGCAGGCGGCGGTGTTATGTCTGCGGTGGATGCCTCCATCACAGCTTTAGTGACCTTGCTAACCATGCTTTTTAGCATCTCATGGCAAATGACCTTAGTTGCCATTTTGCCCCTGCCTTTCATGGCTTATGCGACCAGTCGTCTAGGGAGAAAGACCCACAAGGCCTTTGGTGAATCACAGGCTGCCTTTTCTGAACTCAATAATAAGGTGCAGGAGTCTGTATCAGGTATTAAAGTGACCAAGTCTTTCGGGTATCAGGCGGACGAGTTGATGTCCTTTCAGACAGTCAATGAATTGACCTTCCAAAAGAACCTGCAAACCATGAAATACGATAGTCTCTTTGACCCCATGGTTCTCTTATTTGTTGGTTCCTCCTATGTTTTAACGCTCTTGGTCGGCTCCTTGATGGTTCAGAAAGGGCAAATCACGGTTGGGAATCTGGTCACCTTTATCAGCTACTTGGATATGCTGGTTTGGCCTCTTATGGCTATTGGTTTCCTCTTTAATATCACTCAGCGAGGGAAGGTTTCCTATCAGCGGATTGAGGAACTTTTGTCTCAGGAATCACCTGTACAAGACCCTGAGTTTCCTCTAGACAGTATTGAAAATGGATGCTTGCAGTATGCCATTGATAGCTTTGCCTTTGAAAATGAGGAAACACTGACAAATGTTCACTTTAGTTTGGAAAAAGGGCAAACTCTGGGCTTGGTTGGTCAGACAGGCTCTGGAAAAACGTCCTTGATTAAGCTCCTCTTACGTGAATACGATGTGGATAAGGGAGCCATTTACCTAAACAGTCACGATATTCGCGACTATCGTTTGACAGACCTTCGCAGTCTCATGGGCTATGTCCCTCAGGATCAGTTCCTCTTTGCGACTTCAATCTTAGACAATATACGCTTTGGGAATCCTGATTTACCACTTTCAGCGGTTGAGGAAGCGACTAAGCTAGCCCAAGTTTACCAAGACATTGTAGACATGCCTCAGGGATTTGATACGCTGATTGGAGAAAAAGGAGTCAGTCTTTCTGGAGGTCAAAAGCAGCGTCTGGCCATGAGTCGGGCTATGATTTTAGACCCTGATATCTTGATTTTGGATGATTCTTTGTCGGCCGTGGATGCCAAGACAGAGTATGCGATTATCGACAACCTCAAGGAGACGCGAAAGGACAAGACAACCATTATTACGGCTCATCGCCTCAGTGCGGTTGTCCATGCAGATTTGATTTTAGTTCTGCAAAATGGCCAAATTATCGAACGAGGCAGGCATGAAGACTTGCTAGCTTTGGATGGCTGGTATGCCCAAACCTACCAGTCTCAGCAGCTGGAAATGAAGGGAGAAGAAGATGCGGAATAAGAAAGAACAATGGGTTGTATTGAAGCGCTTGATGTCCTATCTCAAGCCCTATGGACTCCTGACCTTTTTGGCACTCAGCTTTCTCCTAGCGACGACGGTCATTAAAAGCGTCATTCCCCTTGTGGCCTCCCACTTTATCGATCAGTATCTCAGAAATCTCAACCAACTCGCTGTGATCGTTTTGCTGGCCTACTATGGCCTTTATATCCTACAAACTCTGGTCCAGTATGTCGGCAATCTTCTCTTTGCGCGCGTGTCTTACAGTATTGTTAGAGATATTCGTCGAGATGCCTTTGCCAATATGGAAAAGCTGGGTATGTCTTATTTTGACAAGACGCCAGCAGGATCTATCGTCTCTCGTTTGACAAATGACACCGAGACTATTAGTGATATGTTTTCGGGGATATTATCCAGCTTTATCTCAGCAGTTTTCATCTTTCTGACAACCCTTTATACCATGTTGGTGTTGGATTTTCGTTTGACAGCTTTGGTCTTGCTCTTTCTCCCCTTGATTTTCATTTTGGTCAATCTCTATCGGAAAAAATCAGTGAAAATCATTGAGAAAACCAGAAGTCTCTTGTCAGATATCAATAGCAAGCTGGCTGAAAACATCGAGGGAATCAGAATAATCCAGGCCTTTAATCAAGAGAAGCGCCTACAGTCAGAGTTTGATGAAATCAACCAAGAACACTTGGTCTATGCCAACCGTTCTGTAGCCTTGGATGCCCTCTTTTTGCGCCCTGCCATGAGTTTGTTGAAACTCCTAGGATATGCAGTTTTAATGGCCTATTTTGGCTATCGTGGCCTTTATCTGGGAATAACTGCCGGGACTATGTATGCCTTTATCCAGTACATCAACCGCCTTTTTGACCCCTTGATTGAAGTAACGCAAAACTTTTCAACCCTTCAAACTTCCATGGTTTCTGCAGGCCGTGTCTTTGCCCTGATAGACGAGAGGACCTATGAACCCCTTCAAGAAAATGGGCAGGACGAGATCAAAGAAGGCAATATCCGTTTTGAACATGTATGTTTCTCTTATGATGGAAAACATCCGATTCTGGATGACATTTCTTTCTCTGTTAATAAGGGTGAAACCATAGCTTTTGTAGGGCATACAGGTTCTGGGAAATCTTCGATTATTAATGTCCTCATGCGCTTTTATGAATTTCAGTCAGGGCGAGTTCTCTTGGATGATGTGGATATCAGGAACTACAGTCAGGAAGAGTTGAGAAAAAACATCGGTCTGGTCTTGCAGGATCCCTTCCTCTATCATGGGACCATTAAGTCCAATATCGCCATGTACCAAAATATTAGTGATGAGCAGGTACAGGCTGCAGCTAGCTTCGTAGATGCAGATTCCTTTATTCAAGAACTTCCTCAGGGTTATGACGCCCCTGTTTCTGAGCGTGGCTCCAGTTTTTCAACAGGGCAGCGCCAGCTTCTAGCCTTTGCTAGAACAGTCGCCAGTCAGCCTAAAATCCTGATTTTGGATGAAGCGACAGCCAATATTGACTCTGAAACAGAAAGTTTGGTTCAAGCTTCACTGGCGAAGATGAGACAGGGACGGACAACCATTGCCATTGCCCACCGTCTTTCTACTATCCAAGACGCCAACTGTATTTATGTTTTGGACAAAGGGCGAATTATTGAGAGTGGAACCCATGAGGAACTCTTGGCTCTGGGAGGAACCTATCACAAGATGTATAGTTTGCAGGCAGGGGCCATGTCTTAATACTCTTTGATTTTCATTGAGTAAAAGAAGGAAATCCTTCAAATTACAGATTTCTTTCACCGCCTTTTCCATTTTGTGGTATAATGAAAAATGTTGACAAATAGTATAATAAAAACAAAGGAGAAACAGCATGCTGAAATGGGAAGACTTGCCCGTGGAAATGAAATCAAGCGAGGTTGAGTCTTACTACCAGCTTGTCTCTAAAAGGAAGGGTTCGCTGATTTTCAAGCGTTGCTTGGACTGGGTTTTGGCCTTGGTTGTACTGGTTCTGACCTCTCCGATCTTTCTCATTTTGAGCATTTGGATCAAGTTGGATAGCAAGGGGCCAGTGATTTACAAGCAAGAGCGCGTGACCCAGTACAATCGACCTTTCAAGATTTGGAAGTTCCGTACCATGGTGACGGATGCGGATAAAAAAGGAAGTTTGGTGACTTCCGCTAACGATAGTCGTATTACCAAGGTTGGCAATTTCATTCGCCGTGTCCGTTTAGATGAACTACCTCAGTTGGTCAATGTCCTAAAAGGCGAAATGTCCTTTGTCGGTACACGACCTGAAGTGCCACGTTACACAGAGCAGTATAGCCCTGAAATGATGGCGACCTTGCTTTTGCCAGCAGGAATTACCTCTCCAGCTAGCATCAACTACAAGGATGAGGATACTATCATCAGTCAAATGACGGAGAAAGGTCTGTCGGTTGACCAAGCCTATGTCGAACACGTCCTCCCTGAAAAGATGCGCTATAACCTCGCCTATCTCCGAGAGTTTAGTTTCCTTGGAGACATCAAAATCATGTTTCAAACCGTGTTTGAAGTGCTAAAATAAAGTAGTCATGAGAGAATGAGTACAGATAAAAGGAGCAAATCAATGCCAAATTACAATATTCCATTTTCACCACCCGATATTACGGAAGCAGAAATTGCTGAAGTAGCGGATACCCTGCGTTCTGGTTGGATCACAACAGGTCCTAAGACAAAAGAACTAGAGCGTCGCTTGTCTCAATA
>CAUQTL010000072.1:0-6482 GCA_963521035.1 uncultured Streptococcus sp. | reverse complement strand
AGGAATTGCCACACAAGAACATTGATACGGGCGCTGGTTTGGAGCGTTTGGTGGCAGTTATCCAAGGGGCTAAAACGAACTTCGAAACTGACCTCTTCATGCCGATCATTCGTGAAGTGGAGAAATTGTCTGGTAAGGTCTATGACCAAGATGGCGACAACATGAGCTTCAAGGTCATCGCTGACCACATCCGTTCCCTTTCATTTGCCATCGGTGATGGTGCCCTTCCAGGAAATGAAGGCCGTGGCTATGTTCTTCGTCGTTTGCTCCGTCGTGCTTCTATGCATGGTCAAAAATTGGGTATCAACGAGCCTTTCCTTTACAAACTCGTTCCAACTGTTGGAAAAATCATGGAAAGCTACTACCCAGAAGTGCTTGAAAAACGTGACTTTATCGAGAAAATCGTTAAGAGCGAGGAAGAGTCATTTGCTCGTACTCTTCACTCAGGTCAACATTTTGCAGAAACCATTGTAGCAGACTTGAAGGAAAAAGGACAAACGGTTATCGCTGGTCAAGATGTCTTTAAACTCTACGATACATACGGATTCCCAGTGGAGTTGACAGAAGAAATCGCTGAAGAAGCTGGTATGACTGTCGACCGTGAAGGTTTTGAAGCAGCCATGAAAGAGCAGCAAGAACGTGCGCGTGCGTCAGCTGTTAAAGGTGGTTCAATGGGTATGCAAAATGAAACCCTTCAGAACATCACAGTAGAAAGCCGCTTTAACTATGAAGCATCACAATTGTCTTCTAAATTGGTGGCTATCGTGGCTGACAATGCAGAAGTAGAAGCTGTATCTGAAGGAACTGCCTCTCTCATCTTTGCTGAAACACCATTCTACGCGGAAATGGGTGGACAGGTGGCTGACCACGGTCAAGTCTTGGACGCTGCTGGAAATGTCGTGGCTACTGTAACAGATGTTCAAAAAGCACCAAACGGACAACCATTGCATACAGTTGAAGTCCATGCTCCGCTTGCTTTGAACCAAGAATACACACTTAGCATCGACACCAATCGTCGTCTTCGTGTCATGAAGAACCACACAGCAACTCACTTGCTCCATGCAGCTCTTCACAATATCCTTGGAAACCATGCGACACAAGCAGGGTCCCTTAACGAAGTCGAATTCCTTCGTTTTGACTTCACGCACTTTCAAGCAGTAACTCCTGAAGAATTGCGCGCCATTGAACAACAAGTCAATGAGAAAATCTGGGAAGCAATTGCAGTAGAAACTGTTGAGACAGATATTGACACGGCTAAAGAAATGGGAGCTATGGCCCTCTTTGGTGAGAAATACGGCAAGGAAGTTCGTGTTGTGACCATTGGTGATTACTCTGTTGAGCTTTGTGGTGGTACCCACGTTGGCAATACTTCTGAGATTGGCCTCTTCAAGATTGTCAAGGAAGAAGGAATCGGATCAGGAACTCGCCGTATCTTGGCAGTGACTGGTAAGGAAGCCTTTGAAGCCTACCGTGAACAAGAAGACGCTCTTAAAGCTGTCGCAGCAACCTTGAAAGCACCTCAACTTAAAGAAGTACCTCACAAGGTAGAAGGACTTCAAGAACAACTTCGTCAATTGCAGAAAGAAAATGCTGAGTTGAAGGAAAAGGCCGCAGCTGCAGCCGCAGGCGATATCTTCAAGGATGTGAAGGAAGTCAATGGTCACCGTTACATTGCTAGCCAAGTATCTGTATCAGATGCTGGTGCCCTTCGTACCTTTGCGGACAACTGGAAACAAAAAGACTACTCTGATCTTCTTGTCCTAGTTGCCGCTATCGGTGACAAAGTCAATGTCCTTGTAGCAAGCAAGACAAAAGACCTTCATGCAGGAAACCTTGTCAAAGAATTGGCACCAATCGTCGATGGACGTGGTGGTGGTAAACCAGACATGGCCATGGCAGGAGGAAGCAACCAAGCCAAGATCCAAGAACTCTTGGATGCAGTAGCTGGTAAATTATAAGAAAATAAGGATCTATCCACTTGGGTAGATCTTTTTGCATACTCAAAAAGCCAAATCCGACTGGACTTGGATGGTTGGAATAGCTCGTAAGGAAATTTAAAAGGTATGACGCCTCTGGAATCATACCTTGCTATCTAATGCTCTGTTTTACTTTTAATTCTAGCTCTCAGAAAGCGCAAATCATTAAAAATATAAATTAGAAAAATGATTTGACAAGAGTAAACGCCCCAATCTAGCCTATAAATATCCCTTTGAATAGTGATGGAAAACAGGGCGTACATCATGAAGATAAAACTAGCTATGAATACTAGAAAGGATTGTAGGCTTGCTATAAAAGGATAGCCTCTCTTTTTCAAAATGGATTTGAATAAAATAGCTAGAGCAGGCAAAATGGAAAATAAGGTAAAACAAGTTAAAAAATAGAAAACAGTTAAATTTCTAAAATCTTTTCCCCAAAAGATAGAATCCTCGTTTTGAAAAAGATAAATTGAAAGTGATCGATCGTTTAAAAAGGGTAGGCCAAGGATGACCAGATAAAATACAATCAATAATCCAATTTGCCAAGAGAAACCTGCTTTCCTTCTCTCTTTATTGTCTGACATGTCTATCTCCCTTCTATAATTTTTCCTTGCTCAACCACAACAAAATCACCGTTAGTTTCATCAATAGTCTCCAAGACATAGGTTCCATCAGGTAAGCTTAATTGTTCTAGTAACTGTTGGATTTGGTCTCTTAGATAAAAATGTTCCTTGTATCTTTCTTCTGGCAAGATAATTTGAACATAGACTGCATTATGTGACAAGGCATCATTTAAAGGCACATTGTACAATTCTTCAAGAATAGAATGGTTATTGCTAACAGCATCTTCCATACGATCGCTATACCAGAGCTCACCTTTACCAAATCTATTTTGGTCAGATAGAGTGCTTCTCAGCTTAACAGTTCCCCCTTTTAGGTGTGAAGCCTGATTTAATTTTCTCGTCAAAGATTGTTCCAATTTAGTCCGCTCAGGGTTGATTTCTAAAGCTTTTTCAAGAATTGGCGCATATACTCTCATAGATTCATCATATATAGGGTTCCTCCACTTGTCTATATCCATCTTGTCGTAATAAGGCATGACTAATTGTTTGAAGCGGACCGATTTTTTTACAGGGACAGAGATGGTTTTGTCCTTAATTTTTTCAGTATAGGTATAATTGACATCTATGCCCCAATTTTCTTCAGCCCAGGAAAAGCCAGTTATCTTAATCTCTCCCCAAAAATTACGATTGGCGTAAAAGCCTTTGAGATGAGCTTCTAGATTTCGGTAGAAAAACAAAGACGAGACCACTAGAAAGCATACAAGCACCATGAAACTTTTTCTCTTGTCCGTATCAATCTTTAAATTCTTTTTCAATGGCTTCCTCCTTAATGACTTGCTTGAACTCTTCTTCCGTACGGATTATTTCTTCTTTGCCACTCTTTGTATACTTTTTGCCAATACTCCAGTAAAAAGAGCCGGCATCGGGGATGAACATTTTTGTTAGGGTGATGCTATCGTTGAGGGTCATGTTTTCTTTTAAAACTACTATATAGCCGTATTTTTTCAATATTGAGAGGAGTAGGCTATCCTCTGGTTTCCTAAGGCTATCATCAGAATCGCCATCCGTTATACGTGATTGGTAATCGTTCTTTTTGTAACTAAACAAAGTGGGCCAATCCGTAGTTACATTTTCACTATCATCCTTATATATCCCTGTAATAAATGATGGACTTGAAAGTACTCGATAGAGCCCTCCATATCCGAAATGAATCGTCTCTTTGGGCTGTTTTTTTGTAGCTTTTTTACTGGTTAGGTTTACATAGATTTCATCATTGTCTTTTATCTGGATTTTGACATATTCATCTTTTCCATCAGAATACATAAGATTATCCATCTTGCCTTCTATGGTGACATAGCCCATATCTTGAACCAGTTTCAAGACATCAATCGTTTGCCCTTCTCCTTTTTCTTGTCCCAGTTTGTAATAACGAATTCGGAAGTATTCTTCCTTGTCCTTTGCTTTCAGTGTTCCCACATACTGCTTGGAATCCTGAAATGCTAGAAATTTCCGTCCAACAGCAAAATCATACGGACTCCACTCGTCGCTCTCTTTAAAAGAAAGAGCAATCATAGGGAATTCTGGTTCGGTCTCACCAATAGTTGTATAATCAGTTAGACGCTGATTCTTTCCTTTATAGGCATAATTTCGTTCTTTGACCACAAAAGCAGCTTCTTTTGTGAAAAAGAAAGAACAAGCACCAGCGACCATAAAAATGACCAGTGTTGCCAAAGCATAAATCTGCCACATTTGCCAAGAGAAATTCTCTATCTTTTTCATCCTATTCTCCTTTTAGATAGATTATGGACTATTATATCATTTTTTGTAAACTTCCTGCCATAAGCAAAAGAAAAGTATGATAAAATGGTATTATTATAGTTTTATAAGGGAAAAATATGAATCAAACACGTCTCAAAAAAATCCTGAAAATATCGAGTTTCTTTCTATTCGCTTTTGTGACATATCATGTCTACTATCAATCTCTCGTCCCTCATCTTACAACTAGGAACGAGGAAGATGCTAGACTGAGCCAGTCCAAATATCAAATCGCCTATGGGCAAGTAAGAGATTTTCAAAAAATCGGAAATTTTGCTTTGGCCATTGATATGTTTGGTGATGTCCAGCAGAAGGAAGGCTACATTATTGCTCAGAATTATCGCATTCCCAAAACTCAGGATCCTTCTAAAGGGCAAGCATTTTATGATAAAGAAAAGTCTGAGTATTTTTATCAAATTGACATTTACAAAGAGGATGAAGGAATTCAGTCACTGAGAAAGATTGATGTAAGAGATATCCTTCTCAAAGAAAAGAAGAAATATAAGATCATCAGTACAGCAAAAATAGATGCTTTTGACTCACCAACCAAGGCTCCCTATTTAGAAATAGGACTAGAAGAAATCGATGGGGATGCGAGAACTTTCTCACTGATCATTGATTTACAGACCTTAGAAAGTCGCATTACTCGCCTTATAGGCTCTTCATCTGAGGAAAAGATTACTAGCAGGACTAATAGAGAATTATCGGTTGTCAGAGCCAATCCTGTCTTTGCAGAGCGCTTGAAGAACCTAAGCTTCGTTATTGGTACTGATGATGCCATCACAATGCGACCATATCAGGGGGGAGAACTCATCAATCTCTACCAAGAATTTCCTCATATTTTTGAAATGGCTAAAAAAGGTAGTTTTACGATCTATCCACAGTTTCAATACAAAGAAGATCTAACTCAACAAGTTTCAAATTTTGCTAATCTTTTCAATTATCCAGGTGAAGCTCCCTTTTGGTCTGCTCAACAGAAACAAGATTACGAGGCAGACCGAGCTTTAAAACAGACAAAAGATTTATCGACTCCCCTTTCATATGATTTTTTCATGGAGAGGGTAAAAAAAGAAGGCAAGCTTAATGCGGTAGAAGGAATGATTCCTATCGGTTTTGATATCAATACTGGGGAAATAGTCACCGTTGATTTCAAAAAAGGACCTGTCTATCTCCAAAATTTTGACCTAGAAGACCATATAGATAGTCTAAGCTTTATGGAGTCCAATTATTCCTATATAAGGGATGTGCGGTTTGATCAAGTCAGTATCGACACAGCCATGTCTTATAAATTAGGTAGAAAATCAGTAAGTGATTACAGTAGGATGATTGAGGATTCTAAAATCAATAGACCGAGAGAGACCCGCTATATCACTTGGCTTCAATATAAAGCAAATAACAATGTACATGAATCCGATATGAATATCGTTAAGGGAATTGTGGATCAAGGAATCTTGTACAAAATCTTCTCTATATTTAGTCTTGAAGAAGGGCAGATGACAGTGAATCAGACTGGGACCAATAGCAATCTTGCAGTAGGTAAGACCAAAATATTAGTACAAAATGGTCATCAGCTTCTTGATTCATTACAGTTTGAGACAACTGATATGCCTAGCTTGAATCACGATGAAATGATCCAGTCTGGTCGGATTATATATGTTCTTATCGATGGGCAGCTTCGTCAAGTAAAAGTTCCGGAGGAAAAGTAGGTGCAGAAGATAGTGATAAAAATAAAAAAATGCTTTCAAAATAAATTCTTTTTGAATGTTGCTGGCTATACCTTGGCTTTTACACTTGGTTTATTTTTGGCTTTTTATGTTTTTGAGAGAGAAAAAACGACCATTCAGTCTGAGCAAAGACAGTCTAAAAAATCCCAAGAAGAGAAAGCTACAAGAGCGAAAGATGAGGCAGTCCAGATAGCAAAACTTGAAGACAAGATCTATATGGTGAAAAATCCTAATTCTGCTATCTTGTCTGATAAGTATATCTTACAGCAAGAAATGAATTACACTGATCAATCCTTTCACTTCGACAGCTATCAGGCATTTAGTAAGGACAATAAACAGAGCAACCATGTCAAAATTAAGCTGTTTAATCAAGTTGAAGCGTTGTATAAAGATTACGATTTAGT
>CAUQTL010000071.1:0-6578 GCA_963521035.1 uncultured Streptococcus sp. | reverse complement strand
TTTGGGAACATGCTTACTACGTGAAATACCGCAACGTGCGTCCTGACTACATCAAAGCTTTCTTCTCAGTGATCAACTGGAACAAAGTAGATGAATTGTACGCAGCTGCTAAATAATGATAGTTGGAGGGAAGAATTGTTCTTCTCTTTTTAAGGTTATATTATTTTGGTCTGACAAAATCGTCAGACTTTTTTCATTTTTATGAGAAACGTGCTAACTGCTAGAAATTATGGTAGAATAAAGTATTAAGTAATCGTGAAAAAAGGATATCTATGCGAAAAGAAATTGCACCTGAATTATACAACTATAACAAGTTTCCTGGTCCTGAGTTCCATTTACACGGGGACAAGGTTGAAACGGAAGGGATAGCTTTTTCCTTGGTGGAAAATATCAAGGATGCCTTTGATGTGACGGCTTTTAATCAGCGTTTTTCAGAAGTCTTAACAAAGTTTGATTATATCGTGGGGGACTGGAGTAATGAACAGCTTCGCCTACGAGGTTTTTACAAGGATGACCGAACAGAAGAAAAACTTGAAAAAATCAGTCGTTTACAAGACTACCTTTTAGAGTATTGTAGTTATGGTTGTGCCTATTTTGTCCTAGAAAATGAAGCCCCTAAGCGAGCATCATTTGACAAGAAAATGCGTAAGAAGGAAGAAGAAACATCTTCTAGAAAAGGAAAGAAATCGACTCAAACTAAACGAAAACCGAATGCAGATAAGAAAAATAGACGTCGTCAGAAAGACCAGCATTCTCAGAAAGAGGACAAGGGACAACGTCATTTTGTCATTCGTCAGAAGTGAGTAGAGAATAAGGAGAAGAAATGAAACCGTCAATTTATAGTTTAACACGTCAAACCATGCAGGAATGGGTTTTGGAGCAGGGAGAAAAGAAATTCCGTGCAGATCAAATCTGGGAATGGCTTTACCGTAAACGTGTCCAGTCATTTGAAGAGATGACCAACCTTTCCAAGGATTTGATTGCTAAGCTTAATGACCAGTTTGTGGTCAATCCCTTGAAACAACGTATTGTTCAAGAGTCTGCTGATGGTACTGTCAAATATCTCTTTGAGTTGCCTGATGGTATGTTGATAGAGACTGTACTCATGCGTCAACACTATGGTTTGTCTGTCTGTGTGACCACTCAGGTCGGGTGTAATATCGGTTGTACCTTTTGTGCCTCTGGTTTGATCAAGAAGCAACGTGACCTCAATAACGGTGAAATCGTAGCGCAAATCATGCTGGTTCAGAAGTACTTTGATGAGCGTGGTCAGGATGAACGCGTCAGCCATATCGTTGTCATGGGAATTGGTGAACCCTTTGATAACTATAACAATGTCTTAAATTTCGTTCGTACAATCAATGATGATAAAGGAATGGCCATTGGTGCTCGTCACATCACGGTTTCTACGTCAGGTTTGGCCCATAAAATTCGTGATTTTGCTAATGAAGGAGTTCAGGTCAATCTTGCTGTTTCCCTTCACGCACCCAACAATGAATTGCGTTCAAGCATCATGAAGATTAACCGTGCCTTTCCGATTGAAAAACTCTTTGCGGCTATTGAGTACTATATTGAGACAACCAACCGCCGTGTGACCTTTGAGTATATCATGCTCAATGAAGTCAATGACGGTGTAGAACAAGCCTTGGAATTGGCTGAATTGCTCAAGAACATCAAGAAATTGTCTTATGTAAACTTGATTCCTTATAACCCAGTTAGTGAGCATGACCAATATAGCCGTAGTCCTAAAGAGCGAGTCCTGGCCTTCTATGATACGCTTAAGAAAAAAGGGGTTAACTGTGTTGTTCGTCAAGAGCATGGTACTGATATTGATGCAGCTTGTGGACAATTGCGTTCTAACACAATGAAACGTGACCGCCAGAAGGCAGTCGCAGCAGTCAATCCTTAATGATGAAGAAGACTTATAATCATATTTTGGTCTGGGGAGTCATTTTCTATAGTATTTGTATCGTTTACTTTTGCTTTACTCCTCAAGAGCATTCTCCCGTGGGGGTGGAAACTCCAGGTATTCAGCATCTTGGACGCCTGGTTTTTCTTTTGACTCCTTTCAATTCTTTCTGGAAACTGGGCGAAGTGAGTGACATAGGACAATTATGTTGGATTTTTCTACAAAATATCCTCAATGTCTTCTTGCTTTTTCCTCTGATTTTCCAACTCCTTTATCTCCTTCCAAATTTGCGGAAAACAAGAAAAGTGCTCTTTTTTAGTTTTCTAGTGAGTCTTGGAATCGAGTGTACGCAGTTAGTCTTGGACTTTTTCTTTGATTTTAATCGCGTCTTTGAGATTGATGATTTGTGGACCAATACCTTGGGTGGCTATCTGGCTTGGCTCCTCTATAAACAATTACATAAAAACAAGATAAGGAATTAAAATGAGTATTTTAGAAGTTAAAAATCTGAGTCACGGTTTTGGTGACCGTGCAATTTTTGAAGATGTGTCCTTCCGTCTCCTAAAGGGGGAACATATCGGTCTGGTCGGTGCCAATGGTGAAGGAAAATCAACCTTTATGAGTATCGTGACTGGTAAAATGCTGCCAGATGAAGGGAAGGTTGAATGGTCCAAATATGTGACTGCCGGTTACTTGGATCAGCACTCTGTCCTTGCTGAAGGCCAGTCGGTGCGTGATGTGCTCCGTACAGCCTTTGATGAGCTTTTTAAAGCAGAAGCCCGTATCAATGACCTTTATATGGAAATGGCTGAAGACGGAGCGGATGTTGATGCTCTCATGGAAGAAGTTGGCGAACTCCAAGACCGTCTGGAGAGTCGTGATTTCTATACTTTAGATGCTAAGATTGACGAAGTAGCGCGTGCCCTTGGTGTCATGGACTTTGGCATGGATACGGATGTAACCTCTTTGTCAGGTGGACAAAGAACCAAGGTGCTTTTGGCAAAACTCCTCCTTGAAAAGCCCGATATCTTGCTTTTGGACGAGCCGACCAACTACTTGGATGCTGAGCATATTGATTGGCTTAAGCGCTATCTCCAAAACTATGAGAATGCCTTTGTCCTTATTTCGCACGATATTCCATTCCTGAACGACGTGATTAATATTGTCTACCATGTGGAGAATCAACAGCTGACGCGTTATTCTGGTGACTACTACCAGTTCCAAGAAGTTTATGCTATGAAGAAATCTCAGCTAGAGGCTGCCTACGAACGTCAGCAAAAAGAAATTGCGGACCTCAAGGACTTCGTGGCTCGAAACAAAGCGCGTGTTGCAACACGAAACATGGCCATGTCTCGTCAGAAGAAATTGGATAAGATGGATATTATCGAGTTGCAAAGTGAGAAACCAAAACCATCCTTTGATTTCAAACCAGCTCGTACGCCAGGGCGTTTTATCTTCCAAGCCAAGGATTTGCAAATTGGTTATGACCGTCCTCTGACCAAGCCTTTAAATCTTACCTTTGAACGCAATCAAAAGATTGCTATTATCGGGGCAAATGGTATCGGGAAAACAACTCTCTTGAAGTCTCTCTTGGGAATTATTCCGCCAATCGCTGGGGAAGTGGAACGCGGTGACTACCTAGAACTCGGTTATTTTGAACAGGAAGTAGAAGGCGGTAATCGCCAAACACCACTTGAAGCTGTCTGGAATGCCTTTCCAGCCCTCAACCAAGCAGAAGTCCGTGCAGCCCTTGCCCGTTGTGGTTTGACAACTAAGCATATCGAAAGCCAAATTCAGGTCTTGTCAGGAGGGGAACAAGCCAAGGTTCGTTTCTGTCTCTTGATGAATCGTGAAAACAACGTTTTAGTGCTGGATGAGCCGACAAACCACTTGGATGTGGATGCCAAGGATGAACTCAAACGTGCTCTCAAAGAATATAAGGGATCTATCCTTATGGTCTGCCACGAACCAGACTTCTATGAAGGCTGGATGGACCAAATCTGGGATTTTAATAATCTAACTTAAGAATGAGGATAAAAGAAATACAGTACCGAATGTGGATACTGTATTTTTTTGGTTTTTAAGATTTAAAATTGTAATCTTTCACCACTTCGATGCTGTCGATTGTGATAGCAGTAGTTGGCTTGTCTTTTTCATCTTTTTCGGCTTTGGCAATTTTATCTACAACATCCATACCGTCAATCACTTGACCAAAGACTGGGTGTTTGCTATCTAGACTAGGGTTTCCCCCTTCTTTATAGGCTTCGATGATTTTCTTTGGATACTTGCTTGTAGGGAGTTTAGCAGAGGTATCTGTAGAGTTTTGGTTGATGAAGAACTGGCTGCCATTGGTGTTTGGTTGACCAGTATTAGCCATAGAAAGAGCACCACGGATATTATAGAGATAAGGAGTAATCTCGTTCTTGAAACCAGTTCCCTTGTCTTTAGTCTTATCCTTGTCATGCCAGATAGACTGACCACCTGTACCGTCCCCTTTTGGATCTCCAGTTTGAACCATGAAGCCATCGATGACACGGTGGAAGGTAATGCCGTTATAGTAGCCTTCTTTGGCATGAGTGAGGAAGTTTTCAACCGCTAGAGGAGCGAGTTTAGGGAAGAGCTTAATGCGAATATCACCTTGGCTCGTGTGGAGAATCACTTCAGCCTCGTCTTCAGCAACTTCTTTAGAAAGTTGTGGGAAATTGGCGTTTTCGTTTGTTAAAGCATCGTTTAACTCCTTGGCAGATTGGGCTGCTGCTTTGGAGCTTTCCTCAGCGGCCAAGCTAGAATCTACATAGTCATCACCACGCAAACTACGTTGGATGTTGCTACATCCAGCTAGAGCTACAGTGGATAGTAAAAGAAGTGTTGCTAGTTTTTTCATTCTGATCCTCTCAAAAATTCATTTCTACCATTGTACCCTAAAAGGAAGTGGATTTCAAATATTAGTGACAAGACAGTTTAAGAGGAATCCAACCAGAAAGTCGCTTGCTTAGGGGCATCAATACCATAAGTGTACTCAAAGTATTTAGGGAACCAGATCTTAAGAAAGCTCGTAAGGCATCACAATTAGTAAACGTTAATTCGAAAGAATTACTATATTTTAAAAGAGCACATTTTCAAAGGATTTTTTCTTTTGGTTTTACTTCCTAATTAATCAGTGAACTTAATACTAGGTCTCGAAAAGAATTATGCTTCCTCTTTCTGTCTGAGTTCAAAGAGGTCTTCTACTTTCAGATTAAAAACTTGAGCAATTTTAAGAGCCATTTCCAGCGAAGGATTGTAACGATTATTTTCCAAGTGCAGAATTGTCTCGCGTCGCATGCCGATGCGGTCGGCTAACTCCTGCTGGGTCATGCCTGTAGACTCACGAACAGATTTAAGATTAGTAATAATCTTGCTTTCTTTGGCCATGCTTATCCTCTCCGTTCCAAGATAAGATAGACAACCGCAAAGATGCAAATCAAGGCAGCTATGCTAATAAATATTTGGCCCATGTAAAGAGTGAGAGCCCCCATATACCCAATGATAACTGCTAGGATCATCAGTGCGCCTAGTATAAAAACAAACATCAAGCTAGTTGCCTTTGCTAAATTAGCATAAAAGCGTTCGTCCGGAGTTTCCTTGACATTTTTTAAAGAGAAAAAACCAAATGCAATCACTTCAATAACGAGGCCCATTCCCAAAATCCATTCTTTAATACCAGAACTTACGCTTGGGGTCGCAACCCAAAGCCCTACTGTATAAAAAATGCTTGCTGCAAACACAAGTATCGTGTAAAGCTTAGCAGACAAGTCAAAAATAATCTTTCCCTTACCTTTCTGGCTCTTATGTAGCCAGCTCCAAATAGCTACAATTTGACCTGACACTGAAATACCAGTAATAACTAACTTGGGTCCCCAACTAAGATTAGAACCAAATAAAACAATAAAATCAATAAAGAGAGCTACGGCAATCATTGCAATGAGGCCACGCATTTTTTGACTTTTTTTCATGATAGACTCCTTTTTGTGTTATAAATATATAACACTTAAATTTTATGTTATAAATATATCACATTTAAATTTGAAAAGCAAGAATTTATGTGCCAAGGTGGCAATTATTTGAAAAAATTTTTTAATAAAAGCCCTTGATAGTCAAATAATTAAAGAATTCTTTGAAGCAATGCATAGGATTTGGTTTGGATAGTTTCGTTAATAATATTTGATGATAAAAAATTTTTGGAAAATCTAGATACTGTATGAATCTCTACTTTTTTTCTTAGACTGTTATAAAGTCTGTCAGAATAAGCGTTATAGGTGTAGAAGTTAATTTTTACAGAACTAAATTATTCCCCTATTTAGAATCTATTAATTCATATTTTATAAATTAATTAGTAGATATCGTTCTTAAAATCCTTGATATTTCGTTTGGGAACGGGTTTGGGATTTAGGAGCCAAGTATCCAAATCACGTTCAGGTGAGATGAAGGGCTTGACTTGGTGGTCTTTATAAAGTGTTTCTACAATAGCATTCATGACATTCTCTTTCTGATTTTTCTTTAAAAAAATAACAAATTTCTAAATGGTTTAAAAATTTTATAGTCTGTCAAGTTTTTTTCTTGACACCTGCCAGAAATCTGCTATAATAGAACATGTGCTAAATAGCTCAGCTATTTCACCGAAATAAAA
>CAUQTL010000070.1:0-6909 GCA_963521035.1 uncultured Streptococcus sp. | reverse complement strand
AAGCAGGAGTTGAGGGAAAAATTCGTCGCTTGATTGAAGTAGATAGTCAAGGCAATCGTACGCTTCGCGCTACAGAAGTTTTGAAAGAAGCAAGCCCTGAAATCGTAGAAGTAGGTACTGGTCTCATTCCTGCTAATCCAGCACCACAAAACACAGACCTTCCAAAACCTACTAATCAACCGGCTTCTGATCAACAAAAGGCTCCTAAATTGGAAGTTCAAGAGGAAAAGGTTGCCTTTGATCGTCAAGAGCATGAAAATGCTGAGATGCTAGTTGGGGAACAACGAGTCATCATACAGGGACGAGATGGTCTATTAAGACATGTCTTTGAAGTTGATGAAAACGGTCAGCGTCGTCTTCGTTCAACAGAAGTCATCCAAGAGGCGATTCCAGAAATTGTTGAAATTGGAACAAAAGTAAAAACTGAACAAGCAGTAGCGCCTACACAAGAAAAACCAGCCCAAAATACAGCAGTTAAATCAGAAGAAGCAAGCAAACAATTGCCAAATACAGGAACTGCTGATGCTAATGAAGCCCTAATAGCAGGATTGGCCAGCCTTGGTCTTGCTAGTTTAGCCTTGACATTGAAACAGAAAAAAGAAGATGAAGATTAAATATCGAAAAATCTTGTGAAATCTTTCCTTATATTTCCAAAGTGTGATATAATAGTTTCGAATAAAATAAATAAAGGGGTTTTTGTAACATGGCAAAACTTACTGTTAAAGACGTTGACTTGAAAGGTAAAAAAGTCCTCGTTCGTGTTGACTTCAACGTACCATTGAAAGATGGCGTAATCACTAACGACAACCGTATCACAGCAGCTCTTCCAACTATTAAGTACATCATCGAACAAGGTGGACGTGCAATTCTTTTCTCTCACCTTGGACGTGTGAAAGAAGAAGCTGATAAAGCTGGTAAATCACTTGCTCCTGTAGCAGCAGACTTGGCAGCTAAATTGGGCCAAGACGTTGTTTTCCCAGGTGTTACTCGTGGTGCTGAATTGGAAGCAGCTATCAACGCTCTTGAAGATGGACAAGTTCTCTTGGTTGAAAACACTCGTTACGAAGATGTTGACGGCAAGAAAGAATCTAAAAACGATCCTGAACTTGGTAAATACTGGGCATCACTTGGAGATGGTATCTTCGTAAACGATGCATTCGGTACAGCTCACCGTGCACACGCATCTAACGTTGGTATCTCAGCAAACGTTGAAAAAGCTGTTGCTGGATTCCTTCTTGAAAACGAAATTGCCTACATCCAAGAAGCAGTTGAAACTCCAGAACGTCCATTCGTAGCGATCCTTGGTGGTTCAAAAGTTTCAGACAAGATCGGTGTTATCGAAAACTTGCTTGAAAAAGCTGATAAAGTCCTTATCGGTGGTGGTATGACTTACACATTCTACAAAGCACAAGGTATCGAAATCGGTAACTCACTTGTAGAAGAAGACAAATTGGATGTTGCGAAAGCTCTTCTTGAAAAAGCAAATGGTAAATTGATCTTGCCAGTTGACTCAAAAGAAGCTAATGCATTTGCTGGCTACACTGAAGTACGTGATACTGAAGGTGAAGCAGTTTCTGAAGGCTTCCTTGGTCTTGATATCGGTCCAAAATCTATCGCTAAATTTGACGAAGCTTTGACTGGTGCCAAAACAGTTGTATGGAACGGACCTATGGGTGTATTTGAAAACCCAGACTTCCAAGCTGGTACAATCGGTGTGATGGACGCTATCGTGAAACAACCAGGCGTTAAATCAATCATCGGTGGTGGTGACTCAGCTGCCGCAGCAATCAATCTTGGACGTGCAGACAAATTCTCATGGATTAGTACGGGCGGAGGTGCTTCAATGGAACTTCTCGAAGGTAAAGTATTGCCAGGTTTGGCTGCACTTACAGAAAAATAATTTCAGCCCGTTAGTCTCTACAAAATCCTGATTTTGTAGAAAAAGGAACAAAACTGAAACGTTAACAAAAAGGTGGCTATGTCACCTTTTTGTGTTAGTGGAGGTATTTGTGACGCGGTGGTGGAGCATCAATGGAACTTCTTGAAGGTAAAGTTCTTCCAGGACTTGCAGCCTTGACAGAAAAATAAGATTAACTAAATGAATCAAAGAAGAGGGGAATGAAAGTTCCTCTTTTCTTTTACTCGAAATAAAAACGCTTCCTCTCAACTATTGCTCATAAAATCAGCCAATTTATGATAAAATGGAAATAGAAAGTTGAGATTATGAGTTATTTTAAAAAATATAAATTCGATAAATCACAGTTCAGACTTGGTATGCGAACCTTTAAAACAGGTATTGCTGTTTTTCTAGTTCTCTTGATTTTTGGCTTTTTTGGTTGGAAAGGTCTTCAAATTGGTGCTTTGACAGCCGTTTTTAGCCTGAGGGAGAGTTTTGATAAGAGTGTCCATTTTGGGACTTCGCGTATTCTAGGAAATAGTATCGGTGGCCTCTATGCCCTGGTCTTCTTCCTATTAAACACCTTTTTCCACGAAGCTTTTTGGGTGACCTTGGTTGTTGTTCCAATCTGCACCATGTTAACCATTATGACAAATGTAGCCATGAATAACAAAGCAGGGGTTATTGGTGGTGTAGCAGCCATGTTAATCATTACCCTATCGATTCCGAGCGGCGAAACAATTTTGTACGTGTTTGCACGTGTATCAGAAACTTTCATGGGAGTTTTTGTCGCAATTCTCGTAAATTACGATATTGATCGTATTCGGCTCTTTTTAGAGAAAAAAGAAAAATAATGTTACATTTTATAACATTATCAATTGACGTTTGTCTTTTTTTAGACTATAATAGACAGAAAGAAGGAAATTGTAAATGAAGGAAAAAGAATTTCGCCGAAATATGGCTGTTTTTCCTATCGGCAGTGTTATGAAGTTGACCGATCTATCGGCGCGTCAGATTCGTTATTATGAAGATCAAGAGTTGATTAAGCCTGATCGAAACGAAGGGAACCGTCGCATGTATTCCTTGAATGACATGGATCGTCTGCTTGAAATCAAAGATTATATCTCTGAAGGTTATAATATCGCTGCCATTAAGAAAAAATATGCTGAACGTGAAGCGAAATCCAAGAAAGCGGTGAGTCAGACTGAGGTGCGTCGTGCACTTCACAATGAACTCCTCCAACAGGGTCGCTTTGCTTCAGTACGGTCACCTTTTGGTCGCGGTTAGGCAACCGCAAGTAGTCATACATTAAGGAGAAAACTCATGCCAATCACAGCTGCAGATATTCGTCGTGAAGTCAAGGAAAAAAATGTTACCTTTATCCGTCTCATGTTCTCAGATATTTTGGGAACCATGAAAAACGTCGAAATTCCTGCCACAGATGAACAGTTAGATAAAGTCTTGTCAAATAAGGCTATGTTTGATGGATCTTCTATTGAAGGTTTTGTACGTATCAATGAGTCAGATATGTACTTGTACCCAGACTTGGATACATGGACAGTCTTCCCTTGGGGAGATGAAAATGGAAGTGTTGCAGGTTTGATCTGTGATGTCTATACAACAGAAGGTGAACCATTTGCAGGTGACCCTCGTGGCAATTTGAAGCGTGCTCTTCGTCACATGGAGGAAGTGGGATTCAAGTCCTTCAACCTTGGACCAGAGCCAGAATTCTTCCTATTTAAGTTGGATGAAAATGGAGACCCAACACTTGAAGTGAATGACAAGGGTGGCTACTTTGATTTGGCGCCTACTGACCTTGCGGACAACACACGTCGTGAGATTGTGAATGTCTTGACCAAAATGGGATTTGAAGTAGAAGCGAGTCACCACGAGGTTGCGGTTGGACAACATGAGATTGACTTCAAGTACGATGAAGTTCTCCGTGCTTGTGATAAGATTCAAATCTTTAAACTTGTTGTTAAAACTATTGCTCGCAAACATGGGCTTTACGCAACTTTTATGGCCAAACCAAAATTTGGTATTGCCGGATCAGGTATGCACTGTAATATGTCCTTGTTTGATGCAGAAGGAAACAATGCCTTCTTTGATCCAAATGATCCAAAAGGAATGCAGTTGTCAGAAACGGCCTACCATTTCCTTGGTGGTTTGATCAAACATGCCTACAACTATACTGCCATCATGAACCCAACGGTTAACTCATACAAACGTTTGGTTCCAGGTTATGAAGCGCCGGTTTACATTGCTTGGGCTGGTCGTAACCGTTCGCCACTTGTGCGCGTGCCTGCTTCACGTGGCATGGGAACTCGTCTTGAGTTACGTTCAGTGGATCCGATGGCAAACCCATACATCGCTATGGCTGTTCTTTTGGAAGTTGGTTTACATGGTATTGAAAACAAAATCGAAGCACCAGCTCCTATCGAAGAAAATATCTACATCATGACAGCAGAAGAGCGCAAGGAAGCTGGTATTACAGACCTTCCGTCAACCCTTCACAACGCTTTGAAAGCTCTGACTGAAGATGAAGTTGTCAGAGCGGCTCTTGGAGAACATATCTATACTAGTTTCCTTGAAGCCAAACGAATCGAATGGGCAAGCTATGCAACCTTCGTTTCACAATGGGAAATTGATAACTATTTAGACCTTTACTAATACTAATATAGAAGAAAGATTGCCTGAGGGCGGTCTTTTTTCTTGTGTTTTATATCGAGGTATGATATATTTTATATAACGAAGCGCGATATATCGAACTGAATAGGAGGTGAATGAAAATGGAATTAACGGATAAGATTCGTCGAGTTTATCTTCCGATGACGGAAACGGGTTTTTATATCTTGTTCTGTCTGCAAAAGGAAGGTCATGGGTACAGTATTACGCAAAAGGTCAAGGAGATGACAGATTTGCAAGTTTCGATTAGTCCTGGGACTATGTATGGAACCTTGTCAAAGATGGAAAAGGATGGTTTGATTTCCTTTGTCCGAGAAGAGGAGAAGCGTAAAATCTATCAGATGACAGACTTGGGACGCAAAGTCTTAGATATTGAATTGAAGCGTATTGAACGGCTCTATAGAAACAGTCGGGAGGAAGGATGATGGAAAAGAAAATTGTTTATCGAATTTTTACAATTGCGGATTATGAGAGGGAGGCTCTATACTTTAGAGAAATGCATGCTAAGGGCTGGAAACTTAGGAAAGTAAGCTATTCTATCTTATTGTTTGCAGTTAAGTATACCTTTGAAAAGTGTCACCCTGAGCAAGTGTCTTATCAGTTGGACTTTTACCCAATGGAAAAATCAGAGAGAGCTTCCTATTTACAACTGTTTAAAGACTGTGGCTGGGAGCATATTACAGACTTTAATAGTTTTTCCTATTTTAGAAAAGCGCATTCTGAAATTGAATCGGATGCAGAATTTGAAATCTATAATGACGCTGCCGGGAAGTTAGCTATGGTTAATCGCATTTTAAGACTGCGATTAGTACCTGTTTTACTTTTGCTAGCCATACATATACCATTCTTACTTAAGTTGCTCAATAAAAGTAATGCGTATGGTCTATGGAGTTTATTTGCGGTCGGGCTAGATATTTTCTTGTCTTTAATCCTTTTGTTAATAGTTGCCTATATTAGCTGGAAGTTATGGCATAAAAAGAAGGAATTATCAGATTTATGATAGGGTAGGTATGCTCAAAATTGGAGGGGAAGTCATGATAAATAAAAAGCAATTTCGGATTTTCACCATTGTTGATTTGGACAAGAAAGAAGAATATTTACATGAGATGCACTTGAAAGGTTGGAGATATAGAACGAGTCGTTTTGGTTTGTCTTATTTTGACAAATGTCAAGCAGACGATGTCATCTACTGTATCTATGATTCTAGATTTCTTAAAAAATATAAGCATGAACTGCAAGATTTTAGAGATAGAGGTTGGGAATTGATAGGAGCAGGTTCTTGTTCGATTCTTCGTAAATCGTCTTCTAATTTACTTCCAGAGGATCAAGTCTATATGAGTAAGGGGCTCAGATGGGAAGTTATGCGATCTAGACTTCGTTCATGTACAGCTACTTTCTTAGGTGGTTTAGTTGTTTGTATGAGTTTATTTAAAGAAGAACTTTCTATATCTTTCTTTATTATTTTTCTTTTATATGCTTTTCTGATTTCTTATCTAATCCTTGGTTTTTTCAGACTTAAAAGGAAATACCAAGTAGATGAAAGATAAATTTCTAGGTCTTCAGACTGATTTTTAGCACTCTTGATAAAAGAGTGCTAATTTTTTGAGTTTTTATCTTGACATTCTCTTTTAAGGGTGTATAATAGAATCATAAGTTAGCACTTGAGTGTATCGAGTGCTAATCGATCAGACAGAGAGGAGTGATGAGATGGTTACAGAGCGTCAGCAGGATATTTTAAATCTGATTATTGACATCTTTACCAAAACGCACGAACCTGTCGGATCCAAAGCCTTGCAAGAGTCTATTAACTCTAGCAGTGCAACCATTCGTAATGACATGGCGGCTCTAGAAAAGCAAGGGTTGCTTGAGAAGGCCCATACTTCAAGTGGTCGGATGCCAAGTGTTGCTGGTTTTCAGTACTATGTAAAACACTCACTGGATTTTGACCGACTAGCTGAAAATGAGGTTTATGAGATTGTCAAAGCCTTTGATCAGGAATTTTTCAAATTGGAGGATATTCTGCAAGAAGCTGCTAACCTGCTGACAGACTTGAGCGGCTGTACGGTAGTAGCACTGGATGTTGAGCCGAGCAGGCAACGTTTGACAGCCTTTGATATTGTTGTTTTGGGGCAACATACAGCCTTGGCAGTATTCACCCTAGACGAGTCTCGAACGGTTACCAGTCAGTTTCTGATTCCAAGGAACTTTTTGCAGGAGGATTTGCTGAAACTGAAGAGCATCATTCAGGAACGTTTCCTCGGGCACACCGTTCTAGATATTCACTACAAGATTCGGACGGAGATTCCGCAGATTATCCAGCGTTACTT
>CAUQTL010000069.1:0-6995 GCA_963521035.1 uncultured Streptococcus sp. | reverse complement strand
CAGAAATATATAGTCTTAAAGTATGTCCACTGCCAATGGTTTTTTCAATATTTAAAAGGAGAGAACCAATTTGGTCCTCTCCAGGGTATAATTTTCCACCAACCCACTACAGTTGACAAAGAGCCGTTATTCTCAAATGAGACAACTCCTTTTAGTTTTTATAACCTCAGCTTCTCGGTCTCTTACCTACTTTTAATAGAAAGACTACGAAGGACGATTCTTAAAGTAGTCAGATTGTGCAATATCGAAAGATTAGATGGGCTTAACCAATTTAACAACCCAAATCCAATTAAACTTCCATTTATTACAACTGTTTCTTGAATATTTCTTTGAATTAATTTCTGCAACGATTCAGATAAAGAATTCAATTCCTCGAAGAAATCTAAACGATTATCTAATAATAAAATATCACTCATCTGCTTAGAAATATCAGCACTTTCATTCATCACAACCCCAATATCTGCAAGCGTCAAGGCAGCAGAGTCGTTTAACCCGTCTCCAACCATCAAAATAGTTCGGCCAGCTTTCTGTAATTCCTGAACCAACTGAAACTTACCATCTGGTTTTAAATCAGTATAAACGTTGTCAAATGGCAGATCTTTAACCAACTCTTCTGTTCTAGCCAACGTATCACCAGTTGCCAGAATCAGTTTTTTCCCTTGGCGCTTTAGCTTTTTCAATGCAACTTTCGCCTCGCTTCTCAAGGGAGTGTGGATACAAAACATCCCAATTAATTCTTTCTTATAAGCCAAAAACAATAAATTGTAATGAGTCTTATATTGCTCAATCAAGGCCAGCTGCTCAGAACTAATTCTTACCTGTTCGTCTTGCATTAGTACATAATTTCCAATGACAACCGATTGACCATCAATTTGCGATTTAATCCCTTTGCTTGCAACATACTGAAGCTTGCCATGCATTTCTTCGTGTTCAATGCCTTCAATTTCAGCTTGTTTAACAATTGCATTGGCAATAGGATGATAGATATGTTCCTCCAAACATGCACTTATTCTTAAAATATCTTTCTCAGTATAATCTCCGAAAGGAAGAACCTTTTCAACCAAAGGATAACTCGTCGTGATGGTACCCGTTTTATCAAACAAGAAAGTATCCACTTCCAGATATTTTTCTAATACATCACCATCTTTAATAACCATTTCTCGATTTAGACCTTCCTTTATGGCCGTAAGGTAGGCTACAGGTGTGGATATTTTTAGAGCACATGAAAAATCCACCAATAAAAAGGAAATGGCTTTTGAAAACGAACCTGTTAACAGATAAGTCAAACCAGCACCTAAGAAGTTATATTTTACAACCTTGTCTGCCATCCTAATAAAATGACGTTGTTTTGTCTTCTTACTCTCTTCAGATTTTTTCATCAGATTGATGAGTTGCAAAATACGACTGTTTATCTGATTATCAGTCACACGAATTCTTAACTCTCCTGTTTCCAAAACAGTATTCGCACATACAGAATCTCCCTCTTTCTTTTCAACAGGGAAGCTCTCTCCAGTCAAGGAACTCTCATTGACCATGCCTAATCCTGAAACCACTTGGCCGTCAAACAAGATTTCATTACCTTGGGAGACAACTAATACATCACCTACTTGAACATCAGAACTCTTGATGCTGATGACCATGTCTCCCCGCACTAAGAAAACATCACTTTCTTTAGCAAGAAGGCTTTGTTCCAAATCTGTTGCTGTTTTTTTTAAAGACCACTGATCCAGATGATTACCCAAATCAAGCATAAACATGATGTTGCTAGCTGTCTTGGATTGGTTCATAAACAAGGACAACAAAATGGCCGAACAGTCCAAGACCTCCATGGTTAGTTCCTTGCGCGCTAAAGTTTGATAGGCTTCTTTGACATAACCCAAAGCCTGATAACAAGTCCAAATATAACGAATAGGGTAGGGTACAAAACTTCGAAACAGCAAACGCTTAATCGCTGCACCCGATACAATTGAATAAGCACTCTCTTCTCTACGAATGGGAAGAGTCATCAAGTCCGAAACTTTCCCCTTGTCAATTTTTTTTAAAAAGGCCTCTGCATTTTCTAATACAGAGAAGCCTTCTTTCATACGTAGAGTAAAGTGCTGCTGATCCATATAAAACTGAATAGAGTCGATCCCTTTTTCATCTTTAGCCAAGGAACGAAGATAATCTTGAATATCCAAGGTCAGTGAAAACGAGGACGATAATCGGATATGTTGATATCCTCTGTGTAGCACTTTAAAAGACATATTATTCACCTGTCAGGCTATCTAATTGTTCTTCTTTCTTTTCCTGTTCGTATAAATATTTAGCGTCTTGTAAAACATCATCACCGTGTTGTTTTACAACAGAAACAGATGCATCCAGTCCATCTTTCAATTTGTAAGCTTTAGCCAAGGCCTTAGAATAGCCTTTCTTAGCTTCTTTACTTGCTAAGACTTTCAAGCCAAGCGTCCCAAATGCTACCCCTCCTAAGAAGAGAGATGATTTTTTCGCAACTTTTGCGACGTTTAATACTTCTTTTAACATGTTTATTTCCTCCTTGTAACTATTGTAGCGAAAAATGACAGCAAAAGCAATTGCTGATATCTGATATATAGATAAAATTCTCTATACTGATATTTAATTATATTATGATGAAAACAATATACTTTATTTTTTGATACTGTAAATAATTATGTGTAAACACTTAAGTAGAGTTACGGAGTGTTAATTAAATAAGCTTTCAAGTGTATCAGAACATTGACCAAACCCTTTATGGATTCGTTGACTTTGCTTGAAATTATAATCTTCAAACAACGTAACTAAGTAACGTTCCAGAGCCTCCTCATTAGGAAAAAGAACCTTCTTTTTCGTTTGATGTTTGATTTCTTTGTTAAGAGACTCAATGAGGTTTGTCGAATACATGCTGTGCCAAATCTGGTAGGGAAACTGATAAAAAGTTAAAAGATTATCCGTCTTCTCCAGACTTTCCATGACTTTCCTATACTTTGGTTTCCATTCGGCGAGAAAGTCCTCTAAAGCTTGTCCTGCCATTTCTAAATTTTCAGCACGATAAATCATTATAAATTGCCCCAGAATAACCGCTCTATCTGCTCGTTTCACTTTACTAGCTAGATTTCGACTAATATGAATTAAGCAACATTGTTGTTTAGCTAATGGGTGAGCCTGACTGATAATCTGCTCAAGCCCCTTAAAGCCATCTGTAACTACAAGAGAAATCTGTTGGATTCCTTGGTTTTGAAGCTTGTCTAACAGGGTGGACCAAGAAGCATTGTTTTCTTGAGGCAACTGTGCATAGCATATCTCTATGCGACTAAAGTCGCTAGAGCTATCCTAATTGCGCACCGCCAGTTCTCATAGAAAAAAAACACCTTGCAAGATGCAAAGTGTTTTCGTTTGTATTCTGCTGTCCAGCAACGAATTAACGTTTAGAGAACTGACTAGCTTTACGAGCCTTTTTCAAGCCTGTTTTCTAGTATTTTTATATCTATTGGCAGATTATCCGACTTATCCCCATCAACATCTGACTCTAACTCAACCTCTGAAGAAATCCTAATATTGCGTACTTTGATATATTCGATATTATTGTTACCTACTAGATCCCCTTTTTAATAAATCTGGGATAGCCGATAATTTAGAAATGATGGATGAATCCTTTAAAATCAAGATATTTCCATATTCATCTGTATTTTCATCAAATAGTTTTTTGTCTGCATAGTAATTGGATAGAAGAACTAAGACCTGAGTAGCTTCACCTTCATAATTGCCATTTTCGCTTTCAAAAGGTAATAATTGCTTGTTCATAGCTTGGCGAATCAGTTGCACCAGCCAAATTAATTGTCTTGACCGACGAATAAAGCGACTTCTTTCAAGGATTCGACCATAAGGAAACAGTTGGCAGATTCTATAAAAGTGTCGATGTGATTCGGCACGCTCATCAGACTCGCTACACAGAGCTGGTACATAATATCTGCTATAATTTTCTGGAAGATTTGGTCAAGCGGTCTTTTAGCCGTGTGACAGGCATACAGGAAAAACACTATTTATTTACTTTTTGCACGGGAGGCTTTAAGATGTTGCTGGACGCCTTTCTTGATAATCACTCAGAGTCGCCAGAGTGTCTGGGCTGGGATATGGCAAAGATATACCGCTGCCTGAAACTGTTCTTTGACGCTGATAAACGCGACATATCAATTAAAATGTCGCACTAAAATGATTGAAAAGTGATTGAAACTGTATTATAATGAAGGTGTATATTTAGAAAAGAGGTACTAACTATGGAAAACCTAGTAGTTTCAGTCTTTAACACTGAAAGCGAAGCTTATCAGTCCTTTGCGGATTTGAAGGCTTTCCGCCAAACTCAGACGACCAAGGTTGCTCAAATCGCCTTGGTCAAAAATGAAAACGGTCACATCGTTGAAAAAGAACGCTATGACTTTGAAGATTCAACGACGGATGCAACCCTAGAAGGTGGCTTGCTCGGTGCAGTTATCGGGCTTTTGGGTGGTCCTATCGGCGTCTTGTTTGGTTATGGTATTGGCAGCCTCTATGGTTTGGCTGCTGGTGATACCGTTGATACGGCAGAAGCTGGCTTGATTGACGTTGTGTCTCAAAAATTGATCGACGGCGAAACAGCCGTTGTCGCCTTGGTGCAAGAAAACAACGAAGCAGTCATCGATGCTTACTTCACCAAGTACGACACCCAAATCGTGCGTTGGGATGTAGCAACCGTCGTAGCCGAAATCGAAGCAGCTCTGCAAGTCCAAGAAGACCTCTACAACCAGGCACGTGCACAAATGAAGGCTGAACGTAAAGCCGAACGCAAGGCTAAACTTGAAGAATTCAAGGCAAATGTCAAAGCAAAATTTGACAAATTGAAAGCCTAACGTCTAAGCGTCTCATAATTTAAATGTGACTGAGACGCCATTTAAAATTTATGTGCGTCGGATTCTCACAGTTAGATAATTGCGTTGACAAAGCCGTTACAGCCGTTCTTCCATTCTTTGAAAAGAATGTTTAATAGACAAGAAATCTGGACTAGTATTGGTCTGGATTTTTTTGTGAATATAGAGGTCATAGCTTTTTGACTATGCTTCGTTATAATTAGAAAAATTTTAAGTTTTATCAAGATGAAATCAGTCAGACGAAGACATCCCGAATTAGCACCAGCATCACCACACAAACTAAGACATACTGGTGCTACTCTTGCTAAACAAGCAGGTGTTTCTCTTGAAGCCTTCTCAGAAGCTCTTACTCATAGTGATAAAGAGATTACAAAAACTTACGTTAATATCAAAGATAAAGTCAATCAGACTGTAGGTGATATTGCTTTTCGTAGTTTAAAAAATTGATGGGGTGAATATGGGGTGAATTTTGGGGTGAACTTTGATTTTTTGAAACAAAAAAGACATCCAAGAAATAATTCTTGAATGTCTGTAAACGTTGATATAATCGTATTGATTAACGTTTTGAGGCAACTGACTTGTCAGGTTGCAGCCACATTTGTAAGCGACTAAAGTCGCAACAACTGTGTCAATTGCACCAATTTAGTATGGAAGCATAAAAAAGAACACCCCGAAAGGTGCTCTTTGTAAGTATAGTAATTCTCTCGAATTAACGTTTACTAAATTGTGATGCTTTACGAGCTTTCTTAAGACCTGGTTTCTTACGTTCAACTTTACGTGAGTCACGTGTAAGAAGTCCTGCGCGTTTCAATGAATCGCGGAAGTCTGGGTCTACTTGAAGAAGGGCACGAGCGATACCGTGACGGATAGCTCCTGATTGACCAGCGTATCCACCACCTACAACGTTAACGAAAACGTCGTATGAACCTACAGTTGAAGTAACTGCGAATGGTTGGTTGATAACCAAACGAAGGTCAGCGTGTGGGATGTACTCTTCAACATCTTTTTTGTTAACAGTGATTTTACCAGTTCCTGGAACAAGGCGAACGCGTGCAACAGCGTTTTTACGACGTCCAGTACCTGCATATTGTGCTTGTGACATACTTTATTGTTCCTTTCCTTAGATAAGTCCTGAAATATCAAGAACTTCTGGTTGTTGTGCAGCGTGAGTGTGCTCAGCGCCTACAAATACTTTCAGCTTCATACCTTGAGCGCGGCCAAGAGTATTGTGCGGAAGCATACCTTTAACAGATTTTTCGATCAAACGAACAGCATTCTTAGAGCGAAGCTCACCTGCTGAGATTTGTTTCAATCCACCTGGGTACATAGAGTGAGTGTAGTAGATCTTATCAGTCGCTTTTTTACCAGTCAATTTTACTTTTTCAGCGTTGATAACGATTACGAAGTCACCTGTATCAGTGTGTGGTGTAAAGGTTGGTTTGTTTTTTCCGCGAAGTACGCTTGCTACAACAGCAGAAAGGCGTCCAAGAGGGACATCAGTAGCGTCCACTACATACCATTTGCGTTCAACTTCACCTGGCTTAGCCATGTATGTTGTTTTGTTCATGATTTCTCCTATATGAATATCGTTTTTGTTTACAGGGCGGATGTTCCGGTCCGCGAGTTATTTGAAAGGTTCCGGGGCCTTACAAATGGGGTAAACAATACCGCCTACTATCATATCAAAAATAGTAGGCAAAAGCAATAGATTTGAAGCAATTATTTATGAAATAGCGATTTCATGTTTTCTTAGTCTTGAATGTCTTGGGCAATACTAAAGAGTCCCAAAGTTCCAGGACCAGTATGGGTAGAAATGACAGGTCCCAGAGGCATGAGGAGAACTTCCTCTACTTGGTCGCTTTCCAGCAGCTGGGCTTTTAGACTCTCAGCAACTTCTTTGGCACCTGCATAGGCAATAACCACCCGCGGGTCAGCAACTCCCTCCAGAGTCATGCGGACAACTTCAGCCTGTGCCTTCTTCTTGCCGCGAACCTTAGCGACCGAGTCCAGAGTCCCATCTCCCTTGACAGCGATAATCGGCTTGATATTGACCAAGCTCCCCATAAGCGCAGCAGTTTTGGAAATCCGACC
>CAUQTL010000068.1:0-7103 GCA_963521035.1 uncultured Streptococcus sp. | reverse complement strand
TTAAGAGTAACTGAAGCTCCAGCTTCTTCCAATTTAGCTTTGATTTCTTCAGCTTCTGCAGTTGCAACGCCTTCTTTAACAAGTGCTGGTGCACCGTCAACAAGTTCTTTAGCTTCTTTAAGACCAAGACCAGTGATTTCACGTACAACTTTGATAACGCCAACTTTTTTGTCGCCTGCAGATGTCAATTCAACGTCGAATGAATCTTTAGCAGCACCAGCGTCAGCAGCACCAGCTGCAGCAACAGCTACAGGAGCAGCTGCAGTTACACCAAATTCTTCTTCGATAGCTTTTACAAGGTCGTTCAATTCAAGGATTGAAGCTTCTTTAATTTCAGCAATAATGTTTTCAATGTTCAATGCCATTGTTATTTCCTCCAAATATGTTTTTAAATTTATAATAGTTTTTTCGTAGCTAGGCTACGCTGCGTAGCTTAAGATTAAGCTGCGTCTTCTTTGTTGTCTGCAACCGCTTTGACTGCAAGAGCAACGTTGCGCACTGGCGCTTGAAGTACAGAAAGGAGCATAGAAAGAAGTCCTTCGCGGTTTGGAAGAGTTGCAAGTGCAAGAATCTCTTCTTTTGATGCGACAGCGCCTTCAATTGCACCACCTTTGATTTCAAGTGCTTCTGCATTCTTAGCAAAATCGTTCAAGATTTTCGCTGGTGCGATAACATCTTCGTTAGAAAATGCTACTGCAGATGGTCCAACAAATACTGATGCAAGATCTTCAAGACCAGCTTTTTCAGCTGCACGACGCAAGATTGAGTTTTTAATAACTTTATACTCAACTTCGCTTCCACGAAGCTCACGACGAAGAACTGTATCTTGCTCAACTGTCAAACCACGAGCGTCTACAACGACGATAGATGCAGCAGCTTTCATTTTCTCAGCTACTACGTCAACTAGTTCCGCTTTTTTAGCAATAATTGCTTCACTCATTAGTGTGTTCACCTCCGTTATTATTTTGCTTGGGGAATTTTTCCAAAAGAAAAACGCGCCCAAACCTAGACACGAAAGTACAATACGCTTCTTTTTACATGATACGTTTTGTCCTCGGTAGGATATTTATGAGTCAAGCTCCCCTACTGTCTTAGGCAGTTTTTTCAAACCGTATATAAGTATAGCATAGTCAAAAAAAGAATGCAAGATTTTTGCAAACTTTTTTTAAGATTTTTTCGTGATTTTTCTTTTAAAGTTCTACTGTTAGGACCTGACCTTGCTTGACAACTTGTTGTCCGGCGATATAGACATCATCAACATCACTGGATTTAACAGCATAAACCAGGTGAGAGAGCATATTTTCTTGAGGTTGGAGATGAATTTTCCCTTGTGGTTGGATGACCAGAAAATCTGCTTGCTTGCCGACTTCCAAACTTCCTATCTGTTCGTCCATTCCAAGAACCTTAGCACCTTCTATCGTTAGAGCTTTGAGAGCTGTTTCGATAGGGAATTGGCTGGCATCCCCACTTTTCATCTTCTGAAGAAGGGCTGCAGTTCGACCTTCCTCAAACATGTCTAAATTATTATTAGAAGCGACCGAGTCAGTCGCAATTCCTACTGCTATTCCTGCTTTTTGCAGTTGGATGATGGGAGCAATCCCTGATGCCAATTTGAGGTTACTGATAGGATTGTGGGCAATAGCCACTTGAGAAGTTGCCAAGCGTTCAATTTCTCTCTCGTTTAATTCGATCCCGTGAGCAAAGACAGACGGATGATCTAAGTAACCCAGTTCTTCAAGAAAGGCGAGGGGGCGTTTGCCGTAGCGTTTCAGGATAATTCCTGATTCCTCCTTGGTCTCAGCCACATGGATATGGAGAGGAATGTTTAGCTCTTTTGCCATATCCAGGCTTCCCTCCAGCAAGTCTCTACTACAGCTGTAGGGAGAATGTGGGGCTACCATAACCTTGAAATTGGGATTTTCATATCCTATGATTGTCTCGATGATAGCTCGAGTTCTAGTAATAGTCTCAGCAGTCGTTTCTGCCTCTGAAGAAAAGAGGGTCGGTGAGAAATAACAACGCATCTTGGAGTCTTTCACTACCTGATAAATCCGCTCAATCTCCACTCCATTGGGATTATACATATCATTGAAGGTTGTTGTTCCTGACTGGAGCATTTCTGTCAGTGCTTCTTTGACCGCCTTGGTAGTCATGTCTGGAGTAAACTCAGCTTCTGCAGGCCAGATATAGTCATTGAGCCATTCATGGAGATTGCTATCATCTCGAATCCCTCTCAAACCTGTCATAGCCAAATGGGTGTGACAATTGACCAATCCCGGCATAATCCAGGCTCCCTGATAGTCTATAATCTGCTCAGCTTGCTCTAAAATCTCTGGCTTCTCTTGACCGACATAGACGATTTGAGAATCCTTAACTGCTAAGATTCCATCCAGATAAACATGGAAATCTTGGTCACAAGTCACGATATTTACATGCTGAAAGACTTTCATTCTAGGCTCCTTTTCTAAAAGACAATTTACAGTGAATAATTTTTCTAGCTATTGTAACAAAAAAGTCACCCGAAGGCAACTTTTTTTGTCCATAAGATTTCAAAGTAGAAAGGATTATTCAGAGCTAAAAGCTGCAGCTTGCTGCATTTGGTAATACTTGCCCTTTCGAGCCATGAGTTCCTGATGATTGCCATACTCCACGATGTCACCATCCACCAAGACAAGGATTAAATCTGCATCCTGTATGGTAGGCAAGCGGTGGGCAATAATAAAGCTTGTTCGCCCTTTCATGAGTTTGGCAAAGGCATCCTGTACCAGCACTTCTGTCCGCGTATCAATGGAGGACGTCGCCTCGTCTAAGATAAGAATCTTGGGAATAGCTAGAAAAACTCGGGCTATGGTCAAGAGCTGAGCCTGACCGACAGAAAGAGATTCTCCAGCATTTTCCAACTTGGTATCGTAACCCTGTGGCAACTGTTGGATGAAAAAGTCTGCATTGGCTGCTTTGGCAGCAGTAATCACCTGCTCCCGACTGCCTTCAGGATTTCCAAAGGCAATATTGTCATGAATGGTTCCTTGCTTGAGCCAGGTTTCTTGGAGCACCATACCAAACTGCTGGCGTAAAGAGTCACGACTATAGTCATAAATGGATTTCCCATCCAGCAAGATATCTCCCGAGTTAATGGGATAAAAACGCATGAGGAGATTGATAAGGGTTGATTTTCCAGCACCTGTCGGACCAACAATAGCCACCTTGCTACCAGCTGGAATATCAATAGATAAATCCTTAATCAAAATCTTTTCAGGATGGTAACCAAAAGAGACATGTTTAAAGGAAATAGCTCCTTTAACTTGGTCACTGGTCAAGACTTCCTTACCAGTTTCAGCCAGCTCAGTGCTATCTAAGACAGCATAGACACGCTCTGCGCAAGCAAGAGCACTTTGCAACTCAGCTAGCACTGAGGAAATATCGTTAAAGGGCTTAGTGAACTGTTGGACATAATTCAAAAAAGTCACTAAACGCCCGATAGTCAAGGTAGAGCCTATCATGATACGATAAGCTCCCACTCCAGCTAGAAGCGCATAAATGAGCGCATTTACAAAGCGAGTCGAAGGATTAACTGTTGAAGAATAAAAGATAGCTGACTGAGAATAACCTGCATAATTGGCATTAGCCTCGTGCATCCTTTGGATAAACTCTTCCTGAGCATTAAAGGACTGGATAATGGTCTGCTGGTTCAACGATTCTTCAATTAATTGTGTCTGAATCCCCCTCGTCTCTGTTTGCTTCTGGAAGAGATGATAGGATCTCTTGGCAATAAAACGTGAAATTACCATAGACAGTGGCGTCAACAGCAAGACTAAGAGAGTCATGAGGAGATGAATCTGAAGCATGGCTAGAATACTAACAAAAATCATCAAGACACCAATGAAAAATTGGTTAAAAATCATGGTCAAGGCAGCTGCCAACTGTTCGATGTCCGTGGTTACACGACTGACCATTTCTCCACTTCCTTGTCGATCCACAAAGGCAATCGGTAAACGATGGAGCTTATGGATGATTCGCTCTCGCAAGTCTCTGGTATAAGAAAAGATTAGGCGATTATAGAGGAGAGGATTGACCCACTGCACAAGGGTATTTCCTATGACCACCAAGATCATTTGGAGAAAAATCTGCCAAAAAACTGATGAAGAACCAGCCACCATGGCTTGGTCAATGACCTGCCCAATCAAGATAGGAAGATAAATTGATAAGGCAACCTGGGAAATAGTTCCTAGAAAGGCTAGGAAAAGGAGGAAGGGATGGCTTGCTAAATCTTTTGCCAAACGTTTGAGCGTCTGGTTTGCAGTTTGTCGTCTCATACTAGTCCTCCTTACCATGTTGGGATGCATTGATTTCGCGATAAACTTGACTGGATTTCATCAAGTCCTCGTGCTTGCCGATAGCTAGGAGCTCTCCTTTTTCTAAGAGGAGAATCTGGTCAGCCATCTGTAAAGTCGAGGTTCGTTGAGAGATCAAGATTAAACTGGTATTTGGCAGATTTTCTCGGATAGCTTTCAAGAGCTTGGACTCGGTAATAGTGTCCAGTGCCGAGGTTGCATCATCTAGGATGAGAAATGGAGCCTGACGCAAGACTGCGCGAGCGATGGACAAGCGTTGTCTTTGACCGCCCGAGAAATTTCGACCTCCTGCCTCAACTAGGGCATCCAAGAGTCCTTCCTTTTCACTGACAAAATCCTTAGCTTGAGCAATCTCCAAGGCCTGCCAGAGTTCTTGGTCAGTCACTTCTTGATTTAAGCCAAAAGTCAAGTTGGAACGAATAGTCCCCTTAAAGAGTTCGACCTTTTGAGGAACATAGGCAATCCAAGACCGCCACTGCTCAAGATTACGAGGGCTACGTCCATCTCGATAAAGGTCAATGCTCCCCTTGTCTGCTGGATAAAGGCCAAGGATGAGTTGCACCAAACTTGATTTACCAGAACCCGTTCCCCCAATGATACCAAGGATTTGACCTTGCTTCATATCAAAGGAAATGTCTCTCAGAGAAGGCTTGGCCGCATCAGGATAGCTAAAGGTCAGTTCTTGGACTTGCAAAACCTGATTTCTAGTAGCTTGCTTTTGTTCTAATTCTGAATGAATATCTTCTGGAACCTCAGCAAAGACTTCCTCGATTCGCTTGGCAGAGATATAGGACTGGTTGAGAGAATTGATCAGCATGGCTAGCTTGACCAATTCCACCAAGATCTGTAGTAGATAATTAATAAGGGCAATGAGAGCACCTTGACTGAGTAAACCTCCCTGAATTGAAACATATCCCTGCCAGATAATAACGAGGAGAGTTCCATTGACAATCAGATAGGTCAGGGGTGTTAATAAACTGGACCAGAAACCTGTCTTTTCTTGTAATCTAGCATAGACTTGGTTAAGGGTTTGAAAAATATGTAACTCTCGTTTTTCTTGACCAAAAGCACGAATAACGCGCATACCTTGTATTTGCTGACGCGTTTCTTGAACCAGTTGGTCCGTTTTCTTTCTGAGACTACTGTAGAGAGGATTGACCAGTCGAGAGAACCCTACAATAACAATGGTCAAAATGACAACCATGACCAAGAACCAGAAAGTCAGCTCAGCTGAAATGCGATAGGCCATAAAAATGGCTCCAAAAACGATAATAGGTGCTCGCAAAAAGAGGCGCAAGAATTGATTGATCCCAGTCTGAATCTGGTAGGTATCCGAAGTCAAGCGAGTCACCAAACTAGAAGTTGTCAAACGGTCTCTACTGTCCTTAGGTAAAGACAAAATATGACGATAAAGATCATCTGTCAGTCCTTTGGCAAATCCAACCGCAGCCTTAGCTGAGTAGAACTGGGCTATTAAGGCCACTACAACACCAATTACTGCAAAGATAAGAAGCAAACCAATCTGCATCCAGAGATGACCTTGATTTTTTTGGGGCAATGATTGGTCAACAATCCCAGCAATCACCATGGGAACCAAGAGCTCAAAAACAGCTTCTAACAACTTGAACAAAGGTGCTAAAATCGATTCTCTGATGTAGGGTTTAAAGTAAGATAATAGGTGTTTCATAGATCCCTTCTATTCATTTTCTAGAAATGAAGAAAGTGGGAAGCACCCACCCTCTCTGATTTATTTGTTTAAGTAAGGTAGTAGATAGCCATACCCTGCTTCTTCCATCTCATCCTTGGCCACAAAGCGCAAGGAAGCAGAATTGATACAGTAACGGAGGCCACCAAACTCACGCGGTCCATCTGTGAAAACATGACCCAAGTGAGCATTTCCTGACCGAGAACGAACCTCGATTCGCTCCATTCCATGACTCAGGTCCTTGTAATAATGAATCAATTCCTTGGAAATCGGACGGCTAAAACTTGGCCAACCACAACCTGAGGTAAACTTATCCTTGGCAAAAAAGAGTGGCTCACCAGTCGTGATATCTACATAAATTCCTTCTTCAAAGGTTTGGTCATAGGCATTGGTAAATGGAGCCTCTGTAGCAGCTTCTTGGGTGACACGATAGGACTCTTCAGTTAAGCTTTCCTTTAACACTTCTTGACTAGGCTTTTCATAGTTAGAGGCATCAATCAATGGCTTATCAGCATCGGTCACATCGATATGACAGTAACCTGAAGGATTCTTCTTAAGATAGTCTTGGTGGTAATCTTCAGCTAGAATGTAATGACGTAGTTTCTCCACTTCCACTGCAATCTTTCGCCCAAGCATGCGCTCCTGCTCCTGCACCACTGTGAAGATAGCTGGCAAGTCTGCTTCATCTTGGTAATAAATCCCAGTTCGATATTGGCGACCACGGTCATTCCCTTGTTGATTGATTGACAAGGGGTCGATGACACGGAAATAATAAAGTAAAATCTCTCTAAGTGCTACTTCCTTCTCATCATAAATTACTTGAACCGTTTCTGCATGGTCTGTTTCCTTGAGCAGCTGGTAATTGGTCGTTTCGACTTTTCCATTAGCGTAGCCAACACTGGTTGCTAGCACTCCAGAAATGCGTGAAAAATATTCCTCTAGACCCCAAAAACAACCACCTGCTAGATAAATTTCTGCCATCTTTATTTCTCCTTTATCAAGTTTTTAACTAATACTCTTCGAAAATCTCTTCAAACCACGTCAGC
>CAUQTL010000067.1:0-7347 GCA_963521035.1 uncultured Streptococcus sp. | reverse complement strand
TATATAAAATATTATTTTTCCGAACAAAAATAGATATTTTTTCAAAAAAGTACTTTACAGAGTGTTGGAAGTATGTTATATTAATAAAGCTTAGAAAATGAGATGATGTTTTCTAGCAAATATAAACCCGAGTAAAAAATGCCTACGGACAGGCAGGGTTGAATGCCGAAGCGTGGTTGAAAAACCACATTATTGATAGGGTTAAAAGCCTACTTTTATAAGTTGATGTTAGGACACTTGTCCTAATTCATAAATTTTTAGTGTGGTGAAAGCACACGTCATCTTGTGAAACGATCAATAAAGTACGTAATATTTGCTACTAGAGAGTTAGGAAACATCGGGAACAGACATACTCAACAGAAACAAACATAAAAACGTCAGAAGATTGCAGAGCAGGTGAAATCCTGCTCTTTTTTCATGAGTCAACCTTTAGTTCCTTAGTTTTCATAAGGTCCTAAAAATATGGAAAGGAGTATGTCTTGAAAGAGTTAGATCAAAACCAAGCCCCAATTTACGAGGCCATGGTGAAGTTACGCAAGAAAAGGATTGTTCCCTTTGATGTTCCAGGTCACAAACGTGGACGAGGAAATCCAGAACTTGTCGAACTACTAGGAGAAAAATGTGTTGGAATTGATGTTAATTCGATGAAACCCTTGGATAATCTTGGTCACCCTATTTCGATTATTCGGGATGCAGAGGAGCTGGCAGCGGATGCTTTTGGAGCTAGCCATGCCTTTCTAATGATAGGGGGAACAACTTCATCGGTGCAGACTATGATTCTGTCAACCTGCAAGGCTGGAGATAAGATTATTCTGCCACGAAATGTCCACAAATCTGCCATAAATGCGCTAGTTCTATGTGGTGCCATTCCCATCTATATCGAGATGAGTGTAGATCCTAAGATTGGTATCGCTTTAGGTCTTGAAAATGACCGAGTAGCCCAGGCCATAAAGGACCATCCAGATGCCAAGGCTATCCTAATCAACAATCCTACTTACTACGGCATCTGTTCAGACCTTAAAGGTTTAACAGAAATGGCTCATGAAACTGGTATGATGGTTTTAGTAGATGAGGCCCACGGAGCGCATTTACATTTTACTGATAAACTTCCAATTTCTGCTATGGACGCAGGGGCTGATATGGCAGCAGTCTCCATGCATAAGTCTGGTGGGAGTTTGACACAAAGTTCGCTTCTTTTAATCGGGGAGCAGATGAATCCTGAATACGTACGTCAGATTATCAACCTGACCCAGTCAACCTCCGCCTCTTATTTGTTGATGGCTAGTTTGGATATTTCGCGTCGTAACTTGGCTCTACGTGGTAAAGAATCCTTTGAGAAGGTTATTGAACTATCAGAGTATGCTCGTCGTGAAATCAATGCTATAGGCGGTTATTATGCTTACTCAAAAGAATTAATTGATGATGTCACAGTATGTGATTTTGACGTGACCAAGTTGTCAGTTTACACTCAGGGTATTGGCTTAACAGGTATTGAGGTTTATGACCTCCTGCGAGATGAATACGACATTCAGATTGAGTTTGGTGATATTGGCAATATCTTGGCCTATATTTCGATTGGTGACCGTATCCAAGACATCGAGCGCTTAGTCGGTGCTTTGGCTGATATCAAGAGACTCTATTCACGAGATGGGAAGGACTTAATAGCTGGAGAATATATTCAGCCCGAGTTAGTGCTGTCTCCACACGAAGCCTTCTATTCAGAGAGAAAAAGTTTGTCTTTAGACGAATCTGTTGGACAGGTCTGTGGAGAATTTGTCATGTGCTATCCTCCAGGGATTCCTATCTTGGCTCCTGGTGAACGCATTACACGTGAAATTGTCGACTATATCCAATTTGCCAAGGAACGTGGTTGCTCCCTTCAAGGGACGGAAGATCCTGAGGTCAATCACATCAACGTCATTAAGAGAAAGGAGAACTAGATGGATTTATGGTTTTCTGAAGTTCATACTCCAGATGTGAAATTGTCCCTGAGAACAGCCAAGCAACTCTACGCTGGAAAAAGTGAATGGCAGGATATCGAAGTCTTGGATACACCAGCTTTTGGGAAAATACTAATTTTAAATGGGCACGTCTTGTTCTCAGATGCGGATGATTTTGTCTATAATGAAATGACCGTTCATGTTCCCATGGCTGTGCATCCCAATCCCAAGAAAGTTTTGGTAATAGGGGGTGGCGACGGCGGTGTTGCCCAAGTATTAACACTCTATCCTGAACTGGAGCAAATCGATATCGTGGAACCAGATGAGATGCTGGTTGAGGTTTGTCGTGAGTATTTCCCAGATTTTGCTGCAGGGCTAGACGATCCTCGTGTTACCATTTACTACCAAAATGGGCTACGCTTTTTGAGAAACTGTGAAGATGACTACGATATTATCATCAACGATGCGACAGATCCATTTGGACATACGGAGGGGCTCTTTACCAAGGAATTTTACGGTAATAGTTATCGGGCTCTGAAGGAAGACGGCATCATGATTTACCAGCATGGTAGTCCTTTCTTTGACGAAGATGAGTCAGCTTGTCGAAGCATGCACCGCAAGGTCAATCAAGCCTTTCCAATCAGTCGGGTCTATCAGGCCCATATTCCAACTAGCCCAGCTGGCTATTGGTTGTTTGGATTTGCATCGAAAAAATACCACCCTGTCAAAGATTTTGACAAGGAAGGCTGGAAAAAACGCCAGCTTTTCACAGAATACTACACTGCAAACTTACACGTGGGAGCCTTTATGTTGCCCAAGTACGTTGAGGACATTTTAGAAGAAGAGGAAGGAAAAAAATGAGTCGTTTACTAGTTATTGGATGCGGGGGCGTTGCCCAAGTTGCTATTTCAAAGATTTGTCAAGATAGCGAAACCTTTACAGAGATTATGATTGCTAGCCGTACCAAGTCAAAATGCGATGACTTGAAAGCGAAGCTAGAAGGTAAAACAAGTACAAAGATTGAGACAGCTACTCTTGATGCTGACAAGGTAGAAGAAGTGATTGCCCTGATTGAAAACTACAAACCAGAAGCTGTTTTGAACGTAGCACTACCATATCAAGATTTAACCATTATGGACGCTTGTTTGGCAACAGGTGTTCACTATATCGATACGGCCAACTACGAAGCAGAAGACACAGAAGACCCTGAATGGCGTGCCATCTATGAGAAACGTTGTAAGGAACTTGGTTTTACAGCCTACTTTGACTACTCATGGCAATGGGCTTACCAAGATAAATTCAAAGAAGCAGGCTTGACCGCTCTGCTTGGTTCTGGTTTTGACCCAGGTGTGACCAGCGTCTTTTCTGCTTACGCCCTTAAACACTATTTTGATGAAATCCACTATATCGACATTTTAGACTGTAATGGTGGTGACCACGGTTATCCATTTGCGACAAACTTTAACCCAGAAATCAACCTCCGCGAGGTTTCTGCGCCAGGTTCTTACTGGGAAGATGGGAAATGGGTTGAGGTTGAAGCCATGTCTATCAAGCGTGAGTACGATTTCCCTCAGGTTGGACAAAAAGATATGTATCTCCTTCACCATGAAGAAATTGAATCATTGACCAAGAACATTCCAGGTGTTAAACGGATTCGTTTCTTTATGACTTTTGGTCAATCTTATCTCACGCACATGAAATGTCTTGAAAATGTTGGGCTCCTTCGTACGGATACCATTAACTTCAATGGACAAGACATCGTTCCGATTCAATTTTTGAAAGCCTTGCTTCCAGATCCAGCCAGCCTTGGCCCACGTACTGTAGGTAAAACCAATATCGGCTGTATCTTTACAGGTGTCAAAGACGGCGTTGAAAAGACCATCTACATCTACAATGTCTGCGATCATCAGGAATGTTACGCAGAAGTTGGTTCACAAGCAATTTCTTACACGACAGGCGTTCCAGCCATGATTGGGACAAAATTGGTTATGAACGGTACTTGGAAACAAGCTGGAGTTTACAACCTTGAAGAATTGGATCCAGATCCATTCATGGAAGCTTTGAATGAGTATGGTTTGCCATGGGTTGTGGTTGAAAATCCACAAATGGTGGACTAATGAAGCTAGAACAAGTACCAACACCAGCTTACGTCATTGACTTAGCCAAGTTAGAAGCCAACTGCCGCATTTTACAATATGTACAAGAAGAAGCTGGTTGCAAGGTTTTACTTGCTCAGAAGGCATATTCTCTCTACAAAACCTATCCCTTGATTAGCCAGTATCTATCAGGTACGACAGCTAGTGGACTCTATGAGGCTAAGCTAGCTAGAGAAGAGTTCCCAGGGGAAGTCCATGTATTTGCGCCTGCTTTCAAGGATGCAGACTTGGAGGAATTGCTGGAGATAACGGACCATATCGTCTTTAACTCAGAGAGACAGTTGCGTAAGCATGGTTCGCGTTGTCGTGAGGCTGGTATCAGTGTTGGTTTACGTTTCAATCCTCAATGTTCAACACAGGGTGACCACGCGCTCTATGACCCTTGTGCACCAGGTTCTCGTTTTGGAGTCACTTTAGACAAGATTCCGAGTGATTTACTAGATTTGGTGGATGGTCTTCATTTTCACACCCTTTGCGAGCAGGGGGCAGATGATTTAGAGACAACTTTGAAAGCAGTAGAAGAGCAGTTTGGTTCTTACTTACATCAAGTTAAATGGCTCAATATGGGTGGTGGCCACCATATCACAAGAGAAGACTATGATGTGGATTTACTGATTTCTGAAATTAAGCGTATCCGAGAAACTTACAATCTTGAAGTTTATATCGAACCGGGTGAAGCCATTGCGCTCAATGCGGGTTATCTGGCAACTGAGGTATTGGATATTGTAGAAAACGGTATGGAAATCTTGGTTTTAGACGCCTCTGCGACCTGCCATATGCCTGATGTACTTGAGATGCCCTATCGTCCACCTTTGAGAAATGGCTTTGAGGCACAGGAAAAAGCCCATACCTATAGACTTTCTTCCAATACTTGTCTGACGGGCGATGTGATTGGTGATTATAGCTTTGAAAATCCAGTCGAAATCGGAGACAGACTTTATTTCGAAGACATGGCTATTTACTCATTTGTCAAAAATAATACCTTTAATGGTATTGGATTGCCAAGTCTCTATCTCATGGACGAGCAGGGTGACTGCAGCTTAGTCAAAGCCTTCGGCTATCAAGACTTTAAAGGGAGATTATCATGATGGACAGTCCAAAAAAATTAGGCTATCATATGCCAGCAGAGTACGCACCCCATCACGGAACCTTGATGATTTGGCCAACAAGACCAGGATCTTGGCCTTATCAAGGTAAGGCAGCTAAAAAGGCTTTTAGCCAGATTATAAAAACCATAGCAGAAGGGGAAACCGTTTATCTCTTGGTGGAGCAAGACTATCTATCTGAAGCCCAAGACTACCTTGGAGATAGCGTTGTTTATTTAGACATTCCCACCAATGATGCCTGGGCGCGTGATACTGGCCCAACCATTCTCCTTAATGATAAAAGGGAAAAGTTGGCAGTAGACTGGTCTTTCAATGCTTGGGGTGGTGCTGTTGATGGTCTTTATCAAGATTATGAAGATGATGACCAAGTAGCTAGTCATTTCGCCGAGGCCTTGGAAATGCCTGTTTATGATGCCAAACCTTTTGTCCTAGAAGGCGGCGCAATCCATAGCGATGGTCAAGGAACCATTCTCGTAACTGAAAGTTGCCTTCTCAGTGCTGGTCGCAATCCTAACCTGACTAAAGAGGAGATTGAAAACACATTATTAGAAAGCCTTGGTGCTGAAAAAGTTATTTGGATTCCTTATGGTATTTATCAGGATGAAACCAATGAACACGTTGATAATGTTGTTGCCTTCGTTGGTCCTGCAGAGCTTGTTTTGGCTTGGACAGATGATCAAAACGATCTTCAGTATGCCATGTCAAAAGCAGATCTCGAACTTTTAGAGCAAGAAACAGATGCAAAAGGTCGTCACTTCACCATTCATAAACTTCCAATTCCAGCTCGTCATCAAGTTGTAACCAAAGAGGATTTGCCAGGCTACATCTATGAAGAAGGAGAAGAAGAGCGATATGCAGGTGAAAGGCTCGCTGCTTCCTATGTCAATTTCTATATTGCTAACAAGGCAGTCCTGGTTCCCCAGTTTCAAGATAAAAACGACCAAGTAGCCTTAGATATCCTCAGTAAGTGTTTCCCAGACCGTAAAGTTGTCGGAATTCCAGCCAGAGATATTCTATTAGGTGGTGGCAATATCCACTGTATCACCCAACAAATCCCAGAATAGGAGAAAAAGATGAGAAATGTAAGAGTTGCAGCCATTCAGATGCAATGTGCTCAGGATGTGGCAACAAATATTCAAACAGCGGAGCGCTTAGTACGTCAGGCTGCAGAACAAGGTGCACAAATCATTCTCTTACCCGAGTTGTTTGAACGTCTCTATTTCTGTCAGGAACGTCAGTATGACTACTACCAACATGCCCAGTCGGTGACAGACAATACTGCCATTCAACATTTTAAGGTGATTGCTAAGGAACTACAAGTTGTTTTACCGATCAGTTTCTATGAAAAAGATGGCAATGTCTTGTATAACTCTATTGCCGTTATTGATGCAGATGGGGAAGTGCTGGGCGTTTACCGAAAGACCCACATACCAGATGATCATTATTATCAAGAAAAGTTTTATTTCACACCCGGTAACACAGGTTTCAAGGTCTGGGATACTCGCTATGCCAAGATTGGGATCGGTATCTGTTGGGATCAATGGTTCCCTGAAACAGCGCGCTGTCTTGCGTTAAATGGTGCTGAATTGCTCTTTTATCCTACAGCCATCGGTTCAGAGCCGATTTTGGATACAGATAGTTGTGGTCACTGGCAACGTACCATGCAAGGGCACGCAGCAGCAAATATTGTTCCAGTTATCGCAGCCAATCGCTATGGTTTAGAGGAAGTCACTCCAAGTGAGGAAAATGGTGGACAGAGTTCCAGTCTTGACTTTTACGGTTCATCCTTTATGACGGATGAAACAGGAGCTATTCTAGAGCGAGCTGAAAGACAAGGAGAAGCTGTTCTGTTAGCAACTTATGACCTAGATAAGGGTGCAAACGAACGCCTAAACTGGGGCTTGTTTCGAGATAGAAGACCAGAAATGTATCAACGTATTACGGACTAGTAGGAGAGAAATGAGAGATTCATTCTGCTAGACTCGTTTTCACTAGCAACTATAAGGATACAATGTTATCTAGTAAGTGGATTTTATATTTTAACCCTCTAAGGCTTTCTCGCACTTTTATGCGAGGAGCTTTTTCTGTTATTATGTGACTATTAGTCCGTCTCGCTCCGTTAGGTGCGAGACAAAACAACCACCC
>CAUQTL010000066.1:0-7439 GCA_963521035.1 uncultured Streptococcus sp. | reverse complement strand
TGAAATGTTAATTTCTTAGACATTGTTTACTCCTTTAGTTTTTATATTTCTTTTTCAATTAATTTCTGCTGAACAAACCAATTTAACAAGGGAAGAGTTTTATCTGTATTTGCCCATAAATGATAAGAATCGAAGACCGCTTGTACACTACCTAGATTTTCTACCAACTTATCTATTGTCAAAAAACTACGCCAGTATTCGTAAAAAATACTTGCATAGTTCTTATCATAAGTCGAAGAACCAAAATCATTCAATGAATGCCAACCATACTTCTTCTGAAAAAGTTCTACAAGAGATTGATTACAAATTTTTTCCGCTTGAAATTCCTCTTCTGTCAAGAAATACTTGCGACTAATATATTCAACCATACCCTCTTCGAACCAGATATAAGAGTCGTAACCATCAAAATCATCTAAAAAATGCTCCGACCAATGAGCTAACTCATGTCCTACAATCTGCAAGAGGAAATTTTCAGATAAAGAATGATAGTGACTTTCTATTGCTTGAGTTTGCTGAGAACACTCGTAGTCCATCAACTGATACAAATACAACTCTTTCCAAACAGCTAAATCAGGCGTCATAACCATTCGTCTATTATTTGTATAGGCTGGAACAGCACTTTCCCTAATAATCTGTGTAGCAGCATTAAAACTTGACCAAATAACGGCTTGCGGTAAATCACAGACTGCAAGTTCATTCTTTAAAAAAGATTGATAATCTTTCAACTTTTCAGTATTTCTTACTACAAAATCACGAAATGTAGCTAGTTGACTATCGTCTTTTACAAGATAAAGGTTTTCCACGTCTCTCCTTTCTTTCACATAATAGACTGAATAAGCGAAAGAACCGCGTCCGACAATCCTAGGTTGATTTAACCTAGGGGCGTCAAAAACGCGGTTCCACCCTAATTTATTACTTCATTGTTTTTGAAAATACTACAGAAAGCGCCAGCTCTTTATTTTGTCCTACTTGGCTCCCACTATCCCAAGCTCGCTTGAAGAACGCCATAAGACTTTCTTTCCTGCTGACTATTATATCAAAAATTAGAACAATGTACAATTTTTTTATGATTTTCTAGAAATCCATATCATCAACTCGTGGAGCACCAGACTGAACAGCAATTGTTTTTAAGGTTTCACGTTCCTCATGATTCAGCTCAATTCCGAAACAATCAAGATTAGCCTGAATACGAGACGCTGTGACAGATTTCGGAAGTGGTAAAAATCCTTCTGCTAAGCTCCATGCCAAGGCTATCTGAGCAACAGACTTTCCGTGATTTGTTGCGATTTCTTGGACTTCCTTACTATCAAATAGTTCTCCCTGACCAAAAGGTCCCCAAGCTTCCAATAAAATTCCTTTTTCTCGACAGTAATCTACGACTTCCTCTTGATACACACCTGGAGCCAAACGAACTTGATTGACCGCTGGAAGAATTTTTGCTGTTTCAAGCAAGGCATCCAAATGATGGGGAAGAAAATTACTAACACCGATAGCACGGATTTTGCCTTCTAGGTAAAGATCCTCCATCGCTCTCCAAACTTCTGAATTTCGGATTTTCCAGTGGTTATTTTCTCTGAGTGGTTTTGGATTTGGCCAATGAATCAAATACAAATCCAAATATCCCAAGCCCAGCTTCTCTAAAGACTCTTCAAAAGCCTGACGAGCTTGCTCATAGTTGTGATTTGTATTCCAGAGTTTACTGGTTACAAAAATTTCCTCATGCGGAACGCCACTATCTTGAATAGCACGACCAACGCTTTCTTCGTTTTTATAGATGGCCGCAGTATCGATATGGCTATAGCCTGCCTTTAAAGCCTCTAAAACTGCTTGGTATGCAATCTCTCCATTTTCAGCTTTCCAGGTTCCAAATCCCAGAACTGGAATCGTAATGCCGTTATTTAAAGTATAAGATTTCATTATTTTTCCTTTCTAAATTAGAAGAAAATCCAAAGAGGCAAATTTTCAAGGAAAACTTTTCTCTTTAGATTTTGTGTATTATTGATTTCGATCGTAATAGAGCTGATGAGCTTTAAGACGAGAGTCTAACAAATCTGGAATTGTCACAAAGTCATAGCCCTGACCTTTCAAATAGTCAATGACCTTTGGTAAAGCATTCACTGTTTCAGCATGGATATCATGCATGAGAATAATAGAACCACTCTTGACTTCACGCTGAATTTCTGTCAAAATAGATGCTTCATTTTTACTCTTCCAGTCCAGACTATCCACATCCCACATAATAAAACTCAAATCGAGGCTATTGCGAATGTCGTCTGTAATGGCTCCATAAGGCGGACGCATAAGTTTTGAACTAGAACCCAGCACCTTAGTTAGCGCATCCTCAGTATCAGTAATCTGTTTTTTAGCTTCATCAAGGGAAAGTTTTGAAAGCACTGGATGACTCCAACTATGGTTTCCAATAACATGGCCATCCGATTTCATACGTTTCAAAATCTCTTCATTTCCAGAAACATTCTTACCTAAAACAAAGAAAGTTGCCTTGATACCATACTTAGAAAGAGTATCTAATGCTTGATTTGTCGTTGCAGGATTTGGTCCATCATCAAAAGTCAAGGCTACTACTTTACGATTTTTCTTTTCATAATAAGCCTTATATAGCTCTGCATCCTTATCTAATAAATAAGAGGACTGAATGACCTCAAAGAAACTAGATACTGGCAAGGCAATCTCGTCTAGATTTTCCACTGATTGACTTGGATAAAGGATAATTTGGCTATCCTTATAATCAAAGTTCCATGCAGACAAGTCTTGATCAGAGAAGCCTTTAACAATTTGATCAATCTTTTCTTGGTCCAATTTCTTATCCTGTAAAAAAGAGGTCATTTCTTTAATCAGCTGTTCTTTGGCTTTACTAGCATCTGAAAATAATTGATCAAGTGTAAAAGATTTGCCATCTTCTGTCAAATGTACTTTTGCCAGACTAGTTTTTTCAGTCTCTTCAACTTTTGACGAAGTTAAATCATAGACTTGTTTCATCACACTTCGGTTGACAATCCCTTTTAAAGTCGAATCCTGTTTCTCCGTATAATAAAAAACCAGATTTTCCTTGTCTTCCAGATTTTCCTTAATATCCTGTGTCATGATTTCTTTTACAGATGAAATCACTTGTTCCCCTTGGAGAGGATAATAGGCAATTACTTCTGATTGTCCCTTACGAAAATGATCTTTCTGATTTCCCTCACTCAATTGATTATCTTTATCATTTTTTAAAGACTCAATTTTTTGTTCGAAACTTTGCTTTGTATATACTTTGTATCCAATCATTGAACCAAGGACGCAAATACTTACTGAAAAGATAGCTACCAGGGCTATTAAACCGATTCTCTTTTTATCGTGCTCAACACGTTTTGCTCTACTTTTATCCATAAGACCATCATATCAAATTCAAGCTATAATTTCAATGATTTTGGAGGAAATAGTATATTAAAAAGAGAGGAAGTCCCCCTCTTAAGATTTTATTTTACTGCTTCTTTCAAAGTATCTACCTTATCCAAACGTTCCCATGGAAGGTCAATATCTGTACGTCCCATGTGTCCATAAGCTGCTGTTTGACGGTAAATTGGACGCTTGAGATCAAGCATTTGGATAATCCCTGCAGGACGAAGATCAAAGATTTGACGCGCTGCTTTTTCAAGCTTGCTTTCAGCTACTGTTCCTGTACCAAAGGTATCGATACGGACAGAAACAGGTTGCGCAACACCGATGGCATAGGCCAATTGCACTTCTGCTTTCTTAGCAAGACCTGCTGCAACGATATTCTTGGCAATATAGCGTGCCGCATAAGAGGCTGAACGGTCCACCTTAGTCGCATCTTTACCAGAGAAGGCACCACCACCATGACGAGAGTAGCCACCATAAGTATCTACGATGATCTTACGACCAGTCAAACCTGAGTCCCCTTGAGGTCCACCGATGACAAAGCGACCAGTTGGATTGATGAAAAATTTGGTTTGCTCATCCAAGTAAGAGGCTGGAATAACCTCTTTGATAACCTTGTTAATGACATCATTGTGAATTTGTTCGTTGCTGACTTCTGGATCGTGCTGAGTTGAAATAACAACTGTGTCCACACGTACTGGACGGTCATTTTCATCGTACTCAACCGTAACTTGTGATTTAGCATCTGGGCGAAGATAGCTTATTTCACCAGTCTTACGAAGTTCTGCCAGACGACGAACCAATTTATGACTGAGTGAAATTGGCAATGGCATGAGCTCTTCTGTTTCATCCACTGCAAATCCAAACATGAGCCCTTGGTCTCCAGCACCAATCAAGTCAAGCGGATCTTGATCTGCATTCCCACGAACCTCCAAGGCTTCGTTAACACCTTGGGCAATATCAGGAGATTGTTCTACCAAAGATGGATGTACTCCTACAGTCTCAGCAGAAAAACCATATTCTGTATTGGTGTAGCCAATCTCTGCAATGGTATCACGAACCACACGGTTAATATCTACATAGGCATTTGTAGATATTTCACCAAAAACATGGACGGAACCAGTATATACAGCTGTCTCAGCAGCAACGTGCGCCTCTGGATCTTTAGCTAAAATAGCATCCAAAATCGCATCTGAAATTTGGTCTGCAATCTTATCTGGATGCCCCTCAGATACAGATTCAGACGTGAATAATTTACGTTCTGACATAAAAATGTCCCCCCTTAAAAATAGTGTTATAGAGTTACAAAGTACTGATAGGTATTTTCATTTTCTAAGAGTTACAACGCGTAAGAAATAAAAACGATACTTTTTTATTTCTGAAGCTAGTAAGGCGCATAGGGTGACCGCCTTATAGCGGCAACCGTAAAATGACGAGCGACTACTTTAGAGCCGTCATTCTTTGCGAGTTGCGACTCGAAAGAAAAAATAGAAATTTCTACCATCTTATCGGGACTATATAACTTTATCATTATACCATTTTTTAACGCAATTTACAGTCTTTAATGTAGTGTTTCTGTTTAGATAGTTCGTTCTCATAAATAAAAAAGTTGGAGCTCAGTACTCCAACTTTTTATATTAAAATGTTTGGCGTTTTGCTTTACGCTCTGCACGACCGCGAGCGCGATTTTCAGCACGCTTAGTCTTGCGGCGTTTTTCATCCACTGCCCATTTAATTTTCTTCTTATAGCCTGGTTTGACTTTTTTCTTTTTCTTTTTAACCAAACCAATCATTTCGATATCAAGTTTATCTTGTTTTTTCTCACGGTTGGCACGGCGATCACGGTCATAAGTATCTTGAAATTCTCCGTCTTTGACCATCTTAGGAGTAAACTTGATTCCCAATTTCTCCAACTCACGGATATCCGAGTCATCACTTGGCTGATAAAGGGTAATAGCTGTACCTGGTAGGCCATTTCTTCCAGTACGACCAACACGGTGCACAAAGAAAGATAAATCTTGCGGAATGGCATCATTGATGACATGGCTGACACCTTCAATATCAATTCCACGCGCTGCCAAATCTGTTGCGACAATATACTCAAAATCCAGATTTTTTACCTGATTCATGATTCTCTTGCGTTCACGAGGGGCAATATCCCCATGGATTTTTGCCACCTTCAAGCCTTGAGCAGTCAGATATGAATGCAATTCATCAGCACGCGTTTTAGTGTTAACAAAAATCATTGCCAAATACGGTTGCATCAACTGAGTCAACTGATAAATTTGAGCATTCTTATCTCGGCCCTTGGTCGAAATCAACCAATTATCAATGGTATCAGAAATGACCGTTTTGGTCTTGATTTTCTCCATAACAGGATTTGATAAGTATTTTTTCAAGAATGGTTGCAGTTTTTGTGGAATAGTCGCTGAGAAGACCATGAATTGCAGGTCTTTTGGAAGGCTTCCAGCAATCTTATCAACAGTTTCTAGGAATCCCATATCCAAGGTCATATCTGCCTCATCGATCACAAAGGTCTTGGCCTTGTGAATAGCTAGGTCACCAGACTTAACTAAGTCATAAATACGGCCAGGAGTTCCGATAACAATATGAGGCTGGTTACTTGCCAATTTGTCAATCTGGCGAGCCTTATCTGTCCCTCCCACATAATTAACCACACGAACTTCTACTTCTGAGAGAGTAGCAATCTGACGGGCTGCTTGGTAAATTTGAGTAGCTAATTCACGGCTCGGTGCAGTAATGACTGCTTGAACACTATCGTTGGTTTCATCTAATTGCTGGAAAATCGGCAATAGGAAAGTGTGAGTCTTACCCGAACCTGTTTTTGATTCACCGACTAGGTCACGACCAGCCAAAACAATAGGAATTAACTTATCTTGCACCTCTGTTGGAGTTGTAAATTTCAACTCCTCCAAGGCTTCTCTAATATAGTTTTTAAATTGAAATTTCGTAAATGACATAATATCCTCGATTCTATCTATCTCATCAATTATACCATATTTTATTCCATTACAGTAGTCTCACTTATAGAGCTTACTTTCGGTAGCTTATCTAATCAAAAAAGGCTGGAACTTCGTGATCCCAACCTCATTTCAGTCATTATTTCCAGTTTAAAATAGCATTCAAGCCATAGTGGTCACTAACTTGCGGACTCTTGTTGCCATCAAATACGACATGTAAATTTTCTACCTCTAACTCCTTAGTGGTAAAAACATAGTCGATTCGAAGGGGTTCTGTGTTCCCCTTCCAGCCATCAATTTCTGGTGGAACAGTATAGCTACCACTTTTCTCTTGAGCAACTTCAAATGCGTCTTGTAAGCCTAATGGACTAGCTAAAATAGCTTGGTAACCTTCCTGACCAGCTGGGTTGTTGAAATCTCCAGCAAGCAAAAGTGGCTTGTTCAATTCTTTCAAGACAGCTTCAAATCGCGCCCATTCTTCTTGGAAACCTTTATCCCACCAAGAAAGGTGGACACTGGCAACTGCAAGTTCCTTACCATCAACTACAGTTTCAGCCAGGGCGACACGGCGAGTATGATAGTCTGTTGGATCATCCACATCTGAAACCAAAATTTCTCTTGCTTCAATAGGTGTTTTAGACAAGATAGCCACACCTTCATGGTAGCGGTCATAACCAATATGGTTATAGGCCCAAGTCCAGTAGTAATCTTTTCCTTGCTCAGACAACTTTTCAACCAAGAGTCTAACATAATGGTCTTGGTGAATAGGCTCAGCAGCTGGCAAAGCTTGATAAAGGTCATTAACCTCCACCTCTGGCGAAGTGATCTCTTGATTGATTTCTTGGAAACAAATCAAATCATAGTCTTTATTAAGAATATCTTCAAGCAAGAGCTGGAATTTTTCCTCGGCTTCTTTTTCCATCCAGCTATGAGTATTGAGTGTTAAAAATTTCATGCTTTTCTCCCAAAACAAGAGGTTGGAAAACAGCTTCCAACCTCAAGTGTATTACAATTCTACTTTAGCAACTGCTGTTTTAGCTGCAAGAGAACCTGTTTTTT
>CAUQTL010000065.1:0-7568 GCA_963521035.1 uncultured Streptococcus sp. | reverse complement strand
GCAAAAATGGTACAACAGTCTTCAAAAGGCTGGATAGAAATTTCAAAGGTGTCAATTTCCTGAGCAATGTCAATGATTTCCAACTTATCCATTGTCACAACTGGACGGATGATGGGAGTGTTGGTAACTGCATTGATAGCCTGCATGCTCTCCAAGGTTTGGCTGGCTACTTGACCTAGGCTTTCCCCATTGATGATAACTAAACCATTTCGTACCTCACGAATACGATCGGTAATCCGCATCATAAAGCGACGAGTTAGAGTCATCAAATAAGCTTCTGGCGCTTTAGCCTTGATTTCTTCTTGAATCTCAGTAAAAGGCACTTCGATAAACTGGATATTTCCCCCAAACTTGGTCAATTTACGAGTCAAATCCTGCGCTTTTTTAAGAGCACCAGGACTCGTGTAAGGTGGGCTGGCAAAATGAACCGCCTCGATATCTACCCCACGCTTAAGAGCTAGATAACCTGCAACGGGTGAATCAATACCTCCTGACAACATGAGCATCCCCTTACCAGAAGTACCCACTGGCAAACCACCTGCTCCACGAATGGTTTCATAGGAAAGATAAGCAGCTTCCTCACGAATCTCCACCTGAAGAGTGATATCAGGATTTTTCATCTGGGCTTGAATAGTAGGAATTACGTCGAAAACAGCACCACCAAGGGTTTGGTTAAGTTCACGACTGTCCAATTCAAAGCTATGGTCGCTTCGTCTACTAGAGATTTTAAAGGTCATGCCTTCCTTGTAGATATCCTGCATAATCTCTTGGACAGCAGCCTTAAGCGTTGCAACAGATTTTTCGACCTTATAAACGGGAGAAAAGTTTTGAATCCCGAAGACTTGTTTGAGCGATTCTGCTACTGCTGTGTAATCGGCTCCATTCAGGTAAACGTGGGCACGGTCGCGATCAGCGGTTACCTTAACTTGGGGATAGATAGACAAAACGTCCGAAATGTTATTGCGAAGTTTATTAATGAAACGCATACGATTTTTACCCTTGGTTGACAACTCTCCGTAGCGAATCATAATTTCTGAATACTGCATGAATGCTCCTATCTTACTTTTCTAGTTTGATTGTAAATTAATTTTAACTTGGTCAAAAACTGCTCGACCTGACTCATATCATTTTCAAGGTCTAGGCTAAGACGCACAGCTGACTGGGCCTTATCTTTATCCACTCCCATGGCAATCAGAGTTCCTGCAGGTTTCCCAGCCTTGGACGAACAAGCAGAGGTCGTTGAGATGAAAATATCATAGTCTTCAAAAGCGTGAATGATGACTTCACCACGAACACCCTTGATTCCAAAAGTCAGGATATGAGGGGCAAAGTCTTCCTCATCTGAAAAGACAAAAATATCCGGATAGTTCAGAAGAGCTTGGCGAATAACTGCCTTCATCTGCCCAGTCTTGCTAGTAAAGATATCTAGCTTTTCCATAGATAAACGAAGAGCCTTGGCTGTCGCTGCAATTCCTGCCACATTTTCAGTTGTCGAACGGTAATCACGTTCCTGACCACCACCTGTTAAAAGAGGCGTAATCTTCTTGCCATACTTGATATAGACAAAACCAACACCACGAACTCCGTGGAACTTGTGACCAGAGAAAGTCGCGAAATCCACTCGTTCTGTCAGATACTTTTCAGTCGGAATCTTGGCAAGCGCCTGAACCGCATCAACGTGGAAGGAAATAGTCGGCTTGTCTGCTAACAGTTCTGAAATAGCCTCAATAGGCTGAACAGAACCGATTTCATTGTTCACGGCCATGACGGAAACGAGGGTCGTATCAGATCTTATCAAATCTGATAACGCTTCAACATCCACAAATCCTTTGTTATCAACTGGAGCAAAATCCACTTCAAATCCTTGACTTTTCAACCAGAGGGCTGACTCTTTGACTGCCGGATGTTCAATGGCTGATACAATGATGTGCTTTCCAAACTGAGCCTTTTCAAAGGCCACACCCTTGATGACCCAGTTATCCCCTTCTGTTCCACCAGAGGTAAAGAAGATTTCATCGCTTTTCTTACCGATTAAATCTGCAATCTGTTTCCGAGAAGCATCTAAGATTCGTGTTGCCTGGTCTCCCAAACGATGGAGACTAGATGGATTTCCTAAAATTTTTGAAGCCACCTGCATATAGGTTTCAAGTGCTTCAGGATAGGGCTTGGTCGTCGCCGAATTATCAAAGTAAATCATGTTTTCTCACGCTTTCTAAAATCACTCCCTCTATTGTATCATGAAACGGAGCCTGCGACAAGAAAGGGCAATTTCTCTTTTTTTAAGATTTTTTTAAAGAAATGCGGTATAATAAATTTTAATCAAAGGAGAGAATGTATGTCTAATTATCGTAGAACTTCAAAACCAAAAACAGAACACATCAAAAAAGGCTTTACAGTCTTTCAAAAAACCGTTGCTACTATCGGTAGTATTCTTGGCTTAATTACCGCAAGTATCACTATCATGAACGCCTTGGATAATAACAAAAATACTAAAAAAGAACCTACGACAAGCCAGACGACAACCATTGTCAAAGAAATTCAAAAGGAATCCCCTCAGGAAAACACCAGCCCTAATAAGGAAAATAATACTAGTCAAGAAAAAACACAACAAGAAGAAACACCAAAATCTAGCGTCAAGGAAGAAAAAAAAGAAGAGCAGAAAGCATCAACTCAGGATTCTTCTACTCCTACTCCAAGTAAACCTGCTACTGAAAATGAAAAACAGTCCAATAGTCCAACTTCGGAAAATAAAACTAATCAATAATCACTAAAATAGCTTCCCTCCAAACTTGGAAAGAAGCTATTTTTTTATTGTTGCAATACTTTTCTTGGTTTGGTACCTTCAGCTGGACCAATGACACCTGCCATCTCAAGTTCTTCCATGAGACGGGTCGCACGGTTAAATCCAACTGATAAACGACGCTGAATCATAGATGCGCTGGCTTTCTGGGTTTCGATTACCAAAGCCTTGGCTTCTTCAAAAAGCGGATCTCCACCAGATTCACCATCTGAAAATTCACCTTCATTTTCAGAAACCTCACCTGGATCAAAACTCTCATCGTAGTCCGCATCAGCCTGAGCCTTGATGAAGTTTACGATGCGTTCAACATCATCATCCGAGATAAAGGAGCCTTGGAGACGAACTGGATGATTTTCATCGATTGGTTTAAAGAGCATATCTCCTCGACCAAGCAGTTTCTCAGCTCCATTTTCATCTAAAATAGTACGGGAGTCTGTTCCTGATGAAACTGCGAAAGCGACACGAGATGGGACATTGGCCTTGATTAGACCAGAAATGACATCAACGGATGGACGCTGGGTTGCAAGAATCATGTGGATACCGGCAGCACGCGCCTTCTGCCCAAGACGAATAATGGCATCTTCCACTTCCTTGCTGGCCACCATCATAAGGTCAGCCAACTCATCCACAATCACGACAATGAGCGGTAGCGGAATTTGCTTGTACTCAGACTGGGCATTGAACTCTTCTACCTTGGCATTAAAGCCTGCAATATTACGAACTCCTACCTTTGCAAAGAGTTCATAACGATTTTCCATTTCATCCACGACCTTTTGCAAAGCCTTGCTGGCCTTACGTGGATTGGTCACGACTGGAATCAAGAGGTGGGGAATATCATTGTAAACAGACAACTCAACCATCTTGGGATCGACCATCATAAATTTAACTTGGTCAGGTCTCGCCTTCATGAGGATGCTAGCGATAATGCCGTTAACAGCTACTGACTTCCCTGAACCGGTTGAACCTGCAACTAGCAAGTGGGGCATTTTGGAAAGGTCAAATGTTCTTGCGGTTCCATTAACAGCCTTCCCTAAAGGAATTTCCAAGAGATTTTCTGCTTTCGTTTGAGATTGTTCCCATAGTTCGCGGAAAGAAACTGTCGCAATCTCGGAGTTAGGTACTTCGATTCCGACTAGGGATTTCCCTGGGATAGGTGCTTCGATCCGGACATCCTTGGCCGCCAAGGCTAGAGCGAGGTCATCTGCTAGATTGGAAATGCGGTTGACCCGTACACCGACTGCTGGCTTGACTTCATACTTGGTCACTGACGGCCCAATTTCAGCCCGTTCAACTGTTACTTTGATACCGAAGCTAGCAAAGGTTTCTTCTAGGATTTTGATGTTTTCTCGGACGATTTTCTTTTCTTTAGACTGGTCCTTTGGTTTATCTGGGGCAAAGAGTTGTAAGCTTGGAAGTTTGTATTCAAGAGCCTCCCTGGCTGAAAAATCGACCTGAACATCTTCGTCATCAGAGCCATCTTCCTGTTCAGCGAATTCAAGATCAGCTTGAGGCAGGATGATTTCTGGTTCTACCCAGTCTTCTTCTGGAACAGGTGGAACGTCAAGCACAACATCTTCTGTCAGAATTTCACCCGTTTCCATATCAACAGGAGGCATATCGAGTAAGGCTTTTTCAGCCTCTTCTTTTTCTAATCTAGCCTCTTCCTCAGCCTTTTGGCGAGCTTTTTCTTCTTGTTTGACAAGGCGTTCCTCTTTTCGACGCTCATGACCTTCCCGCCATTTGGCAAAGCCTCTACTGAAGAATTCAGCAATATCGTAAACAGACCAAGGACTGACTAGGAGAGCACCCACTAAAATCAAGATAGAACCAATAAAGTAAGTACCGATATTTGAGAAGAGAAAGGCAGTTGGAATATAAAGGGCGACACCAATCAAGCCACCTCCAGCAAAACTGGTCGTTCGAAAACCAGTCAAATCCGTCACAACCTGCGCCATGGTTCCTTTTAGGACCGACTTGTCCAAACCATATTTCCAAACTAAGTAGGCCTCCAAAATCAAGAGTAAGCCAGCAAATATGGTGAAAAAGCCAGATAGGAGCCCTTCCTGTTTTCGTATCCACTTGAAAAAGAAGAGATAGAGTAGGATGCCAAATATTGCCAGATAAGCTAGGCTACCCACCAGCAAGCGAATTAAATTGTAAAGGGTTATACCTGCAGCCCCTAATTTAAAGGCTGCGAAAATCAATAAAAGCGCAATTCCCAACGAAATCAACATTCGTTGAATCGCTTCTTTTCTTTCGAGTTCTGCTTTAGACGGTCTCCGTCTTGTTTTACTTGTATTCTTGTTTGCCATTCTTCTATTATACCATATTTCACAGGCATTTCGGAAAGAGAAAAAGACTGCACCAAACGGTCCAATCTTTTCATTTTCTATCTAAGTTTTATGCTTGTGGTTTGCGTAGGTAACCATAGACCACACCACTTACGATTGCTCCTACAAAGACAGAAACGAGGTAAAGGAGAGCATTTGAAGTAAGGGCAATAACGAAGATTCCTCCGTGTGGCGCCATGAGTTTGATACCAGTAAGACCAACGAGGCCACCTGCTACTGCTGAACCAAGGATGAAACTTGGGATCGCACGAGCTGGGTCAGCGGCACCAAATGGAATCGCTCCCTCAGTGATAAATGACAAGCCCATGATGATGTTTGTCAAACCTGAGTTACGTTCTTCCTTAGTAAATTTATCTTTGAAAAGAAGGGTTGCGACAAAGATAGCAAGTGGTGGAACCATTCCTCCAGCCATAACTGCTGCCATGGCTACAGAACCACCTGAAGAAACAGACGCTGCAAGTGTACCTGTACCAAAGACATAAGCCGCTTTGTTAACTGGTCCACCCATATCGACAGCCATCATTCCACCAAGGACGATACCAAGAAGGACAGCTGAACCTCCTCCAAGACCGCCTAGGAAGTCATTCATAGCAGTGTTGATTGCTGCCATTGGGATGTTAACAGCTAGCATGACAAATCCAGTCAAGATTGTTCCAAGAAGTGGCAAGAGAAGGATTGATTTAGCACCTTCAAGTGAACGTGGAACTTTGACATATTTCTTGATAGCAAGAACTAAAGCACCTGCGATAAATCCACCCACAAGGGCACCTAGGAAACCAGATGAGACACCTGCAAGAGTTGAAGTTGCTTCACCACCTGCTGCATAAGGGATCTTACCAAAGGCAAACCCTTCTTTGGCAATAGCACCAGCCACGAAACCTGCTACCAAACCTGGTTTTTCAGCGATAGAGTAGGCAACATAACCTGCAAAAACTGGAAGCATCAAACCAAAGGCTGCACCACCGATTTTCATGAACATAGAAGCTAGTTCATGGTAGGAACCAAGATTACCAAGGTTTTCATTTGGAACACCCAAAGCACCATCAATCAAGAAGGCAAGGGCAATCATGATACCACCACCGATAACGAATGGCAACATTTGCGATACACCACTCATCAAGTGTTTGTAGAAGGCACCTCCAAGGCTTTGTTTTTCGTTAGAGGCTGTTGCAGCTTTGGCTCCATTAGCAGCACGATAGACTTCAGCATCTCCTGAAAGAGCCAAGTTAATCAATTCTTCTGTTTTACGGATACCGTCAGCAACTGGACGATTGATCAATGGTTTGCCATCGAAACGATCCATCTCAACCGCCTTGTCTGCAGCGATGATAACAGCTTTAGCCTTGCGGATGTCCTCAGCAGTTAGTTGGTTTCCAACACCGCTAGCACCGTTGGTTTCAACCTTGATTCCAACACCCATTTCAGCAGCCACTTTTTGAAGGGCTTCTTGAGCCATGTAAGTGTGGGCAATACCTGTTGTACAAGCTGTAATAGCAACGATAAAGTCACCAGAGTCATTGGTAGGTGCTTGAACTGGCTCCTCAGATTTTTCTGAAGCTTGGTTAAAAAGTTCGATAACTTGGTCAGCTGATGTTGCTTGACGAAGTTTATCAGCAAAGCCATCTTTCATCAAGTATTGAGACAATTCTGCCAAGGCTGCCAAGTGAGTATCATTGGCGCCTTCTGGAGCAGCAATCATGAAGAAGAGGTCAGTTGGTTGTCCATCTAAACTTTCATAGTCAACACCCTTGTTTGACTTAGCAAAGAGAACAGTCGCTTCTTTTACAGCAGCATTTTTGCTGTGAGGCATTGCGATTCCGTCACCCAAACCAGTGGAAGTCAAAGCTTCACGCGCCAAAATTCCTTCTTTAAAGGTTTCAAAATCTGTGACATAACCGTGGTCTGTCAAACTTTTAATCATCTCTTCAATGACAGCTGTTTTTTCAGTCGCCTGTAAATCCAGCAACATGACATCTTTTCTCAATAGGTCTTGAATTTTCATCTTTTTTCTACCTCAACTTTTTCATATGTTTCTTTAATAAATTCTGCCGTTGCCAAGTCATCCGAGAAGGTAGTTGCTGTTCCACAAGCAACTCCCCATTTGAAGGCTTCTACTGCGTCTTTTGATTTAACAAATTCACCTGTGAATCCAGCAACCATAGAATCACCAGCTCCAACTGAATTTTTGACTGTTCCCTTAATAGGTTTGGCGAAGTAAGATCCCTCAGATGTAACAAGAAGGGCACCGTCCCCAGCCATGGAGATAATGACGTTTTGAGCTCCTTTGGCCAGTAACTGACGAGCATAGTTCTCGATTTCATCTAAACTTTCGAGTTTAACCCCAAAAATTGCTCCAAGTTCATGATTGTTTGGTTTGACCAAAAGTGGCTGGTAGTCCAAACTATCAATCAAGGTCT
>CAUQTL010000064.1:0-7633 GCA_963521035.1 uncultured Streptococcus sp. | reverse complement strand
ACTGCGAGTCCTACGAACAACACTAACGCTACCAGTCTCTGACTAGCGCTATACATCCGTCTTTCTCCTTGAACTGGAAAGATAATTGCTAGAAATACTCCACCAACTGCTCCCCCGATATGACCTGCTAGGCTGATTCCTGGAATCAGAACACTTCCAATAATGTTAACCACAAAAAGTGTCAGATAAGATTGCCCTAGCTGTTGGATATAAGGATTACGCGTTGCATAGCGAAGAATGATAATCGCAGCAAATAGCCCATAAAGAGAGGTAGAGGCTCCTGCTGCTAAGGATTTGGGACTAAATACAAAAACAAAGAGATTGCCCATCATTCCTGATAAAAGATAGAGAAAGAAAAACTTCTTGGATCCGAAAATTTCCTCTACTTGCCTACCAAGATAATAGAGCGAAAGCATATTAACAATGAAATGCTCCCACCCAATATGAACAAAAATGGCAGAAAAGAGACGCCAAATCTGCTCAGGAAAGAGGCGAATAGCTGGTCCATACATAGCTCCAAATCGAAATAATGTGTCTGCCCTGTCAAAGTTTCCGCCTGTGCTCACCAACATTAGTAGAAATACCAAGGCCGTCACTAAGAGAAAGAAACTCGTCACAGGGTAACGTCTATCAAAGATTTCCTTCATCAATCAGTACCTCCTGAACAGGAATATCATGATTTTCAGAGATAAAGTCCTGAATTTGACAAGGATAAACCGTACTCAAAGTATGACCAGAAAAATGTTCCAGATAGCGGTCATAATAACCTCCACCGTATCCAATCCGATATCCTTCCGTCGTAAAAGCCAGACCAGGAACATGAATCAAATCAATCTGAGAAGCATCCACTACTTCCAAATCTCCCTGTGGTTCCAGTAATCCAAAGGAAGTTTTTACCAACTGCTGTGGATCATAGACCACAAAGTCCATGCGCCCCTTGGGATAGGTTTTGGGTATCAGAACCTTCTTGCCGTCCTTCAGCGCCTGCTCAATCAGTTCCTGCGTTTGAAACTCATGAGAAAAAGAAAGATAGGTTGCGATGACCTCGGCTTCTTGGTAAAAGGGGTGTTGTAAAAGTCGCTCAGTTAAAGCTTGGTCTATAAACTGTTTTTGCTCTCGAGATAAAGCCTTCATTTCTTGTAAGACTTGCTTACGTAATTCCGATTTCATAGATAACCCCTCTACTCTGCTGCCTTCTTTTTCAGGAAACTAGAGACCGCGTCCACCCCAATAGCTAAGGCTTCTTCCTTAGGACTCATCTGAGGGTGATGAAGGGCGTAGGGACTATCAATACCTAGCCAGAACATAACGCCATCAACTTTTGAAAGGAGATAACCAAAGTCTTCACCTGTCATAGCAGGTTCGATATCAATCAACTCAATTTCGTCTTTTTCTTCAAAGAAATCCATCAGTTCACGCGCCAAGGCTGGATGGTTCTCAACAGGCAGGTAACCACCTTGTTTGAGTTCCACTTCGACTTCCATATCGAAGGCAGCTGCAACCCCTTCTGCAACTGTTTTGACCCTTTTTTGCACCAAAAGACTCATGTCCTGTGTCAAGGCCCGAATAGTTCCATGCAAAAAGGCTGTGTCTGTGATAACATTGTTTGTTGTTCCAGCTTGGAAAACTCCAAAGGTCACCACTGCTCCCTCGATTGGGTTGACATTGCGGCTGACAACTGACTGCACCTGGGTCACAAAGTAACTAGCCGCCACCAAAGCGTCATTGGCTTCATGCGGAAAGGCTGCATGTCCTCCTTTACCTTTAAAACGAATCTTCACCTCGCAAGTCCCTGCAAAGAGTGTATGAGTATTGGTCGCAATCTGTCCAACCTTCAAATCTGGCCGAACATGAAGTCCATAAAACTGGTCTGGCAACCAGTCTCCAAAAGCGTCATCCTCATACATGAGCATGCCACCAGCTTCATTTTCTTCAGCAGGTTGAAACAGAAAGAGCAGATTGTTCTTTGGTTGCTCCTCAAGGGCGCGCTCAAGACAGCCCAAGGCAATGGTCATGTGGAAATCATGTCCACAAGCATGCATACGACCTTGGTGCTGAGAAGCGAAAGAAAGGCCTGTTTGTTCGACGATAGGCAGGCCATCAATATCTGTTCGCCAACCAATGGTACGCTCTGGCTGACTTCCCTGCAAATAAACCAAAATCCCTGTCCGCCAAGTACGAACTTGGACAAAATTCTTGCCCACAGTCAATTTCTCAATCACATCCAGCAAATAAGTCTGAGTCTTGAACTCCTCCAAGCCAATCTCTGGAATCTGGTGCAAATCTCGTCGAGTCTGAATCAAATCTAACATCTATCTATCCTCCTATATAGCAGAAAGAGGCTGGAAAAAGAGTTCCGCCTCTATTTTTCATTTACAATTACAAGGTACGAAGCGCATCCTCTAGCGCTGTTTTTTGTTGAGTTTGGGCATCAATCTCTTTGATGATACGAGCTGGAACACCTGCTACCACCACGTTTTCTGGGACATCTTGGGTAACAATAGCTCCTGCTGCGACAACTGAACCACTACCGATTTGGACCCCTTCGATAACCACTGCATTGGCCCCGATGAGAACATTGTCTCCTACACGGACTGGTTCTGCGCTAGCTGGCTCAATCACACCTGCAAGAACCGCACCTGCACCAACGTGGCTGTTTTTCCCAACGATAGCACGGCCACCAAGGATGGCACCCATGTCAATCATGGTTCCTGCACCGATTTCAGCACCGATATTGATAACAGCTCCCATCATGATAACAGCATTATCACCAATTTCTACCTGATCACGGATAATCGCACCTGGCTCGATACGAGCGTTGATAGCACGTTTATCTAGCAAAGGAACTGCAGAATTACGAGCATCTTGCTCAACAACATAGTCTCGATTTTCTACCAAACCTTCGAGAAGTGGAGCGACATCTTTCCAGTCTCCAAATAGGACATTCCCTAGTTTAACAACAGAGCTAGGTACAGCAGTTGCGAGTTGTCCCTCAAAGGTTACTTTGACACTGGTTTTCTTTTCAGCATTGGCGATAAATTGGATAATTTCTTGTGCGTTCATTTTTGTAGCAGTCATAGGCGCCTCCTAGTTCATTTTAATGATACCTATTCTACCAAAAAAGGCCTCAAATTTGAAGCCTTTTTGTTTGTTTTTAGGTATGATTTTTAGGGATGTGAGATAAAACGTGCTGTCGGTAAAAGCAAGCCCCTACCGATACAACCTAAAAACACTCTTCACAACTATCTCCCCGTGTTTTATTGACTATTCTAGTATAGCACACTTTTAGAATTAAGAAAAGACTTTTTATTTACTTTCTTTCGCTTCTTCTATCGATAGGAAAATCATGGGTAAAATAATCAAGGCCATAGCTAAAAGAAGGGACCAATCTACTACCAATCCTAAAAATAAAACACTCAGCAAAGCAGAAGAGAGAGGTTCGCTGGCACTAATGACAGAAACCACCAAAGGAGAAACCAAGGACACCGCCTTCATGGAAATAAAAAAGGCAAAAGCCGTCCCAAAGAAAGCGATAATGAGGCAAATCAAGATACTCCAAATATCAAGAGTAAAGGAAAGCTGATACACTGGCGAAAGGACATTGCTAAATAAACCTGCCAAAATCATCCCCCACCCAACCGTGGGAACAAAACCATAACGCTTAGCAAAAGGTTGGGGTAAGATGACATTAAACATGACACCCATGGCACTCAGTAAGCCTGTCACAAGCGCTAGTGGTGTCATAGATAACTGAGAGAGATCCCCCTTTGTCGCCATCAAGCCAACACCCAGCATGGCAACTAAAACATAAAAAATAGCACTTTTTGACGCTCGTTTTTGATAAACCAAAAGATTGTAAAAAAGAATAAAGACAGGGCTGATAAACTGTAAAATAGTTGCTGTCGCAGCATTTGAGTATTCTACGCAGAGATAGAAAAAATACTGGACTGAGAAAATTCCCAAAATAGCATAGGCCAAGAAAGGCAGGTAATTTTTCTTGTCTCGCCAGATATCTAACACTTGTGATTTTAATTGCATTGCTGACCAAATGAGCACAAGACTCCCTGCCAGTGTCAAACGCATAGAGGTAATCCAGCCCGAAGAAACCTGATAATGAGTAAAGAAATACTCTCCTAGAATTCCACAGATTCCCCAGATTAAGCCAGATAGAAGCGAATAAATGGTTCCTTTAACAATCTTTTTCTGATACTGATTCATACCTTTATTGTAACACGAAAGGACAAAAGAAAAAAGTGGCAATCAATGCCACTTTCCTATCTTCCACTATTTGGTTGTGTAGATGATGAACTTGATGTACTGTTAGAGCTAGCACTTAAACTGCTACTTGAACTAGTGCTTGAGCTGGAAGGAGTTGGTAGGGTGCTAACGATACTTGACCAAGCATTTTGATAATCTGACTCACTTCCTCCAATAGCAAAGTGATAGCTTGTTGTAGGAGCTCCCGCCTTATTAGCCCAATAGCTCGTTACAGTAGAACCTGAAAGATCAACTGTTTTTCCATTAACGGATACTTTGCCCGGCTTCTGCCCTGTAGATCTGAGGACCTGAGATTGGGTCACACTAGAATCAAGATTAAAGTGTTCATTGCCCCAAACACCAGGTTCAGCCTGTTGAATAGCATTGACTAAGTAAGCCATATATTTGGCGTTTCGATAATGCCCAGCCCCCTTAGCCATTGGGCGGTTGTCATCATGCCCTAGCCAACCACCTAGAGTCAATCTTGGTGTCGAAAGCATGAGCCACATATTTTCATCTTCATTGGTTGTCCCAGTCTTACCAATCCAGTCTGCACGAGCTAAGTTTGAATTGATAGAAGCCAAATCCGTTTGGAAACTTGAAGTGATCCGAGATGAAATCACCTCACGAAGCAAACTCTGCATAATCGTTGCTGTTGCCTTCGAATACACTTGAACTGGTTTGTCTTGGAATTCATAGATTACTCTACCGTCAGGTGATTCAATCTTAGAAATCACATGTTTCTGATGGTAGACACCGTTATTAGCAATTGTTTGATAACCGTTGGTATGCTGGGCGACTGTAACTTCAATACCACCGCCCATAGGCAGACTTTCGATACCGTACTCTGGAATCTCGTAACCCATTTTTTCCATATAGCTCTTAACATCGACACCTTTTTCACGAAGCATGCGATAGGTCCAATAGGCTGGGATATTCCACGAATAGTTCAAGGCTTCACCCAAAGTCATCATGCCTGTACCTGGACTATTTACATACATGATAGGATTTCCATTAGAGAATTTTGTCGGATAATTGGACAAGATACTAGCGCTTCCCATCAAACCTTGGTCAATGGCAATACCGTAGGCCAACAAAGGCTTGGTTGTAGAGGCTGGCGAGCGCTTAGTGTCAAAGGCGTGATTGTTTTGGTTAGTCTGGTAATTACGACCACCAACAAAGCCTAGAACAGCCCCCGTTTTATTGTCCATCAAAACATTCCCTACTTCAGGCTGCCCAGTCGAATCATCTACCAAACGACCGTAGTTAGCAACTGCATTTTGCATGGCGTTATGGATTTTTTTATTGATCGTTGTAGTGATTTTGTAGCCGCCATTGCTTAGTTCCTGCTCAGCTCGCTCATGATAGGCCTTTTGAATCGACTCGTTTTTCAACTCTTGGCTAGAAACATTGTCCTGTTGAACTAAATAATCATACATGCGGTCTGTCGCTTCAGCCATAGCCGTAAAGTAAAGGTAATCTCTCGAAACAGCATTGATAGTTCCTGATGGCAAGAAGTCTTGTTTGATATTATAATTCTTGTACTGGTCGTATTCTTCCTGAGTCAGAGCACCCGTACGGTACATGTTGTAGAGAACATCCTTAGCCCGCTTCAAACCAAGTTCTAAGTCTTCATCACTCTTTAACTCTCCAGTATTTTCATAAGGGGAATAAGTAATCGGACTCTGTGGCAAACCTGCTAAGAAAGCGGCTTGAGGAATACTTAACTTGTTGGCATCGATACCGAAAATCCCTTCAGCAGCTTGCTGGGCACCTGCAATATTCTGCCCTTTATGATTTCGACCAAAGGGAGCAACATTGAGATAAGTAGTCAAGATTTCATCCTTGCTCATGCTGCGTTCCAAGGCAAGAGCATCAACAATTTCTGTAGCCTTACGAGCCAAGGTAGGAGCATCTCCGACCACTTGTTGCTTGATTAACTGTTGGGTCAAGGTCGAGCCCCCGCTAGATGAGCCCAAACCTGCAAAGGTTCCCAAAGTCGCCCGAATCACAGCTTTTGGCACAACCCCTTTATGTTCAAGAAAATGTTCGTCCTCAGTAGCAACGATAGCCTTTTTGAGATTGTCCGATATTTCCTCAGATGTTACAGAAGTTCTCAGTAGGTCACTCTCTATAGAAGCAATGACACTCCCATCTGCATAAACAATTTCTGAAATGGAAGAAATATTTTTAACCTGCTTGACCAAGTCCTCCGTTTGGGGAACCTTAGCCTTATCAAACAAAGCAACTCCATAACCAAGAGCTACACCAGCACCAAAAAGCCCACCGATAAAGCCTAGAATAAAGAGAGTATTCAGAATGCCCTTAATAGCAACTAAAATGCTACCTAGGATAGCCAGAACTTTCCCACCTGTCCCATCCGACTGCTTCTCTTCTGAGACTTTCTCTGTTTTTTTATGATTTATTTTTGATTTTACTAGCTGGAAAAATTCCAGCATTTTTCGTTTTAATTCATTTAATTGATTTTGCATGGATTTCCTCACTCTATCTATTATACCATAAAAGGTAAACTTTCAATAAAATAGCCACTTTCTTCCTTATTCTACTAGGCTATTGCCCAAGTTTGTGATACAATAGGTAGAAACAATATTTTTAAAAAGGAGAAAAGACACATGCACATTTTTGATGAGCTAAAAGAGCGTGGTTTGATTTTTCAAACGACTGATGAAGAAGCTTTGCGTAAAGCCCTAGAAGAAGGTCAAGTTTCTTATTATACTGGCTACGATCCAACTGCTGACAGCCTTCACCTAGGCCACCTTGTCGCAATCTTGACAAGTCGTCGCTTGCAACTAGCAGGTCACAAACCTTATGCGCTCGTTGGCGGTGCTACAGGTCTCATCGGAGATCCGTCCTTCAAAGATGCTGAACGTAGTCTCCAAACAAAAGACACAGTAGATGGCTGGGTCAAGTCTATCCAAGGACAACTTTCTCGTTTTCTTGATTTTGAAAATGGCGAAAACAAGGCTGTCATGGTCAACAACTACGACTGGTTTGGCAGCATCAGCTTCATTGACTTCCTCCGTGATATCGGAAAATACTTCACTGTCAACTACATGATGAGTAAGGAGTCTGTGAAAAAACGGATTGAAACGGGAATTTCATACACTGAGTTTGCCTACCAAATCATGCAAGGTTACGACTTCTTCGTCCTTAACCAAGACCACAACGTAACGCTTCAAATCGGTGGTTCTGACCAGTGGGGAAATATGACAGCTGGTACTGAATTGCTTCGTCGTAAGGCTGACAAGACAGGCCACGTTATCACTGTTCCATTGATCACAGATGCAACTGGTAAAAAATTTGGTAAATCAGAAGGAAACGCAGTCTGGCTCAATCCTGAAAAGACTTCTCCATA
>CAUQTL010000063.1:0-7674 GCA_963521035.1 uncultured Streptococcus sp. | reverse complement strand
AAGATTTGGCTAGCGACTTGACTAGCTTCTGCATCATTTGAGCGAATCATCATAGAAACAGCCAACTGACGAACCAATTCATCCTCATCTGATTCGCCATCTTTAGCTTCAAAACCAAGACGGTCATAGTTGTGACGAGCCAATTTAGCAACCAAGGCTTTGAAGGCTCTTTCAGCTTCTGTTCCTTCATCGATAAAGCGCTCAAGGGCAAAAATTACTTCAGAAACAGCTGAAACGACAAGGTAAGATTCTTCCTTAGCAAGTTTATCAAGAACTGGGAGCAAGTCAGCATAAGAAATGTGCCCTGCCTCAGCAAGCAAACGACGTTCTTGGACGATTTGCAGTTTACTTGTGTTATCAAGCTCAACTAGATCAGCAAGAACAGCATCTAATAAATCTCCTTGATAGTCTGTAATGTAGTGGGCTGTATTTTCAGTGTTGAGACGAAGAGCTCCGTCATTTTCAGCAAGAAGAGCTGCGTAGCCAGGGATTTCGATGCTTTCAGTTTCGAGTGTATCAGGTAAGCCTTTCCAGTTGCTGTTTAGTGGCACAACCCAGAGACGGTTCTTATCTTCGTGCTCACCGATAAAGAATTGTTTTTGTGAAATCTTCAAGACATCATTTTCAACTTTGACAGTGAGAACTGGATAACCAGGTTGTTCCAACCAAGAATCCATGAAGGCTGCGACATCACGTCCAGACGCTTGACCAAGAGCATCCCAAAGGTCACGACCAATTGTATTGCTGTATTGATGTTTTTCAAAGTAGGCATGCAAACCTTTAGCAAAATCGGCATCGCCGAGCCAACGGCGAAGCATATGCATGAGACGGCTTCCTTTGGCATAGACGATAGCTCCGTCAAAGAGTGTATTGATTTCATCTGGGTGTTTGACTTCGACGTGAACTGACTGAACTCCATCAGTCGCATCGCGTTCAAGAGCGTGAGGCACTCCACCTGTTTGGAAATCTTCAAAGATATTCCAGCTTGGTTCAATGGCATCCACACAGACATATTCCATCATGTTAGCAAAGCTTTCATTGAGCCAAAGGTCATCCCACCATTTCATAGTAACGAGGTTACCAAACCATTGGTGAGCCAATTCATGTGCCACAACAAGGGCAACTTGTTGACGACTAGCAAAAGTTGAGTTCTCATCCACAACCAAGCAAACTTCACGATAGGTCACAAGACCCCAGTTTTCCATAGCACCTGCTGAGAAGTCAGGAAGGGCGATATGGAGAGATTGAGGGATTGGGTACTTGACTCCGTAGTAATCTTCGTAAAACTCGATGGAGCGAACAGCGATATCCAGTGAGAAATCAAGGTTAGATAATGGGTGGGCTTTGGTTGAGTAGACACCTACAAGGGTACCGTTTTTAGTTTTAGCCGTCACCCCTTGCAAATCACCCGCAACAAAGGCTAATAAGTAAGAAGACATGCGAGGTGTTGTTTCAAACTTCCAGATACCTGTTTCCTTACGGTTTTCAACATCGATTTCTGGCATGTTAGACAAGGCCAATTCACCTTCTGCTTGGTCAAAACGTAGAGAGAGGTCAAAAGTTGCTTTGGCTTCTGGCTCATCCACACATGGGAAGGCTTCGCGGGCAAAATGGCTCTCGAATTGAGTTGACAAGACTTCCTTCTTAACACCATCAACTGTGTAATAAGAAGGGTAAATCCCTGTCATGTTATCTGTAATTTTTCCTGTGAAAGCGATAACCACTTCAACTTGACCAGCCTCAGCTAATTCAACATGAAGAGCTTCGTTGTCATGATCAACTGTGAATGGGCGAGCTTCCCCTGCAACTTCTACAGAAGCGATTTCCAAGTCTTTTTGATGAAGGGAAATACGGTCACTCTGTGCTTGACCAGTGATGGTTACCTTCCCAGAAAACGTCTTGGTCTCACGACTCAAGTCTAAAAATAAATCATAGTGTTCAGGAACAAATTGCTTAATAAAATGTTCAACTGCTTGCATAGTTTTCTCCTATCTAAGTTTAAGAGCTAGAGCTCTTCTTCAAACAAACTTATTATATCATGTTTTGCCTAAGAAAAAAGGATTGGACGGTAATTTCCAAAACTTTCTTCCTTCTGCAGTCTAAAGTGGGTAGACCTTGCGAAATTCTTCTAAAACAACCTTGCTTTCAGGTGTAAAAGTCAGTCCTGCTTCTTTCAGCCACTCGGCGAAACAATCCTCATGAACCTGACGCCAATAGGCTAGGGATTTGTCACCTTCCCCTTCCTTAAAGGCATGTTGAGCAGAAACTTGATTGAAGGGCTGGACAGAAACCCTTGTAATTTCGACAATACAGACAGCCTGATTGTGACTATCTAAAATGATGTCAAATGTGCCTTCTTGCGGAAGGGGTTCATCTTCTAGTGCGTAGAGATCGTAGGCTGAAGCTGTTGCTGTTTTTTCGCCTTTTAAAACCAAATCCGCTAAAAGGTCTGGTTTCTCTCCAAAAGCCCAGGCATCTATCTCATCTCCTATAGAGGGGTTAATTTTCTTGTATGCATTCCACATTTCTTGCGGTGTCATGGGTGCTCCTTTGTAATTTTTTACTTTCTTCTTTTATGTATTTGAGATGTTCTGGATGGTCAATCTCTAAATTAAAAATCTCTGGAATAGAACTATAGTGGATAATGCATTCGATACCCAACTGATTCATTTTTTGTATGAAAGAATCATTCAGATATCCTGCTACAGCAAAGTCAATATTTTTAATCCTTGCTTTATCCTGCATCTGTCTCAGCATATCTAACATTATTGGACTTTCCATATCATGCCATTGACTGTTTCTCACAGTCGCAAAAACAAAAGAAGTCAAATCATTCATTCCAACTACAATCTTTGAAATACCAGCTTCCAGTATGCCGTCTAAGTCAAAATATGCTGACGGTAATTCAATCATCGTGCCAACTTTCCCAGTAAAACCCTGCTGACGCAATACTGTAATAGCTTGCTTTAACTGCTCAGCATCATTGACAAAAGGAAAGATAACAGATAGATTGGGATTGTTTTGATAAACTTCTGTAACGACATGTGCTTCAGCCTGAAATTCATCCGGACACGCCAGCAAACGCCTAGTTCCTCTATATCCAAATAAGGGATGATTTTCATCAAAATACTCTTTAGTCCCCTTTAGACGATTAGCTTCTGTATTCGTTAATTCAGTAAAACGATACCAAACTTCTTCATCTGAGTACAGGGAGCAAATAGTATCAAGATAATCTTTCACAAATTCCTGGCAACTTGGTAGTAGTATGTTTTGGTTGAGTTCTCTCAACAAATATTCCCCACGAATCATGCCAACATGATGAAATAGTTGAGGATAAACTTTTTCAATAATTTTTTCGCCACTAAGAGCCAGTTGGTTTTTCATGTCCATTCACCTCGTCTTAAAAGATACAATATCATATATCACTACATGAAACTTTCCTCTAGTTCAAAAGCTTCATAAGGTTCAACTAACTCATATCCTAAAAATTCTGCTACTTTTTTGGAAGCCTCGTTATGAGCATCCCAAAGTGGAAACATATCTCTATTTAAACTCTCTAGAATCATTGCAGCACCAAGCTTTTTAGCAAATCCATTTCCTTGTTCGTTTGGTCTAGTTGCAACTTCCACTTCAACTGCTCCACGGTAAACTAACCCTGAGGAAATCCCAGCAATCAGTTTATTATTTTTAAGAATCACAAAGCCAAATCCACCTTTTAAAACAAAATCCTGATAGGACTCAAAATCCCCCTGTAAATCTTGTGACCATTCTTCCTCAGAAAAGCAGTTATAAATATGATTATCAATAGGCACAATATTGTAACCTTCCTCTAAATGAGTAACTAGATTATTTAAAAATTCAACTTGAAAATTTGCCTTATCTTTAAAAGAATAGCGAGTAAAAGAATTTAACCCCACTTTCCGATGCAGAAAATCTTGCCAATTGGTATTTTCTGAAATAATAATCTTATAATCTAAACCATATTTCCTAACAAAATCTTCCCAAAATCTGGAATCCAACTCCCCTGCTAGGTATAGAAAATTCCCAACATCATAAAAGCTTGTTGTCCTATCACTGTTTCGGTAGACAGTTCCGATTTGAGATTTAAGACCATAGAGAACCATATTTTTCTTCCATGTTTTAAATAGTTCCATTATCCCCCTACTTCACCTTCCAATTCATATACAAGGTCTTGTCCAATTCTGGAAATCCTAATAATTCAGACTTAACCTTCAAGACTAATGGTGATGCATTTTCTTCTGTGATCTCTTGAATATCCATCCAACTCCTCCTACTTCAAAGACCAGCCGCCATCTATTGTCAGAATTTGTCCCTGCATGGCAGAGGACTTTCCACTGGCCAAAAAGAGACTGACTTCTGCCACTTCTTCTGACTCAATCCAGCGCTTGATTGGCGTTTCACTAGCCACCCAGTCCGCTAAACCACCTGGCTCAAAATCTGCAGCGGTCATAGCTGTCTTGACTGCTCCTGGAGCGATACCAAAGACCTGAATTCCAGTTTCAGCATAGTCTAGAGCCAACTGCTTGGTGAAGCCAGCCAAGGCGTGCTTCGAAGAAGTATAGGCGTGTCCACCGCCACCTGCTAGGCTAGAAGCAATGGAGCACATATTGATAATGGATCCTTTTTTATTCTCCAACATTTTGGTCAAATAATACCGAGTCAACTCTACTGGAGTAACGTAGTTGATTTCAAAAATCTCTTGAATTTCCTGCGCTGATTGTTCCAATAGGGGTTTGTAATCATCCAAAACTCCAGCAGTATTGCACAAAACATCAACCTGAGGACACCAATCAAAAATAGGCTCCAAGTTCAAGGTCAAATCTCTCTGTAAAAAGTGGAAATCACCCTCTAAGAGTGGATTTTCACCTTGGTCAACTCCATAAACTTGATAGTCCTTCTCTAAAAAAAGTCGAGCCTGAGCCAGGCCGATCCCTGAACTCACTCCCGTAATCAATACACGTCTAGTCATGCACTTCTACCCAATCCGTCGCCAAAACATCACAAGGTGTCGGACTCCACATGGAAAAACCCTCTCCCTCCCCAGAAACGTTGATTAGGAAATAGGGTGTCACTTCAAGTGCAACCCCATTTTGCTCGATAGTGTCAAAAAGTTGGACATAGTTTTCAGCACCTCCCCAACCAGTTCGTACATATTTTTTCTTATCCTTTAACCCAGGTAGAATTTCTTCAAATGTCATGTTTTTCTCCTTTAATATCAATAATCCTCCCCTTCATTATAACAAAAAAACCGCTTTAAAACGGCTTTTTGACTGTGATTTATTTACATCTGCTTCTACTTACGGCAAATTATTCCCTGCAGCAAGATAAATTTCATACCATTCTTTTCTTGTTAAGCTAAAGTTTGCCGCTTGGCTAACTTCTCTCAAGTGCTTAGGATTTGTGGTACCTACAACTGCCTGCATTTTTGCTGGATAACGCAATATCCAAGAAATGGCAATAGTTGAAGAGGTTACTCCATATTTAATAGCTAAACGATCAAGTACTTGATTTAAAGCTTGAAATTTCTCATTTCCAACAAAATTCCCTTTAAAATACCCGAATTGTAAGACAGACCATGCTTGAATGACCACATCGTGTAATTTGCAATATTCAAAAATGCTGCCATCTCGCATAGTTGCTTGACTACCTTCCATATTAACATGAAAACCTGATTCGAATCCTGGAGTAAAAGCCGCACTCAATTGTAGCTGATTAACAGCTAACGGCTGCTTGACATCTTTTTTAAGCAACTCCATCATCATGGGATTTTGATTAGAAACTCCAAAATCTCGGACCTTACCTTGTTTATAAAGGAGATCAAAGGCTTCTGCTACTTGGTCAGATTCCATCAAAGCATCTGGTCGATGAAGAAGCAAGCTATCTAGATGATCAATCTTCAATCTTTGCAAAATTCCGTCAACTGATTTTATAATATAGTCCTTAGAAAAATCAAAATAGGTAAATTCTTCAATGCGAATGCCACATTTGGACTGAATCCACATCTTTTCTCTTAAATCTGGACGATTTTTTAGGACAAGACCTAACAGTTCTTCACAACGACCACGACCATAAATATCAGCCAAGTCAAAAGCGTTGATTCCAACAGACAGTGCTGTTTCTACAAGCTCTTCAACTTCTTTTACAGACTTATCTTCTATTCTCATCATTCCGAGAACAATTTCTGATAATTCTTTGTCATCTTGACCAAGAGTTATGTATCTCATCAAATTTTTCTCCTTAAATTTCTAACATTCTTCCCTTCATTATAACAAAAAACCGTTTTAAAACGGTTTTTTGATTATATTTCACTCCATTTTATCTTTTTAAACCCACGGAACAAGACAAAGATTCCAATAAAGAGGACAGCTAAAGGAACAATCTTTGTAAGAAAAACATTTGAAATTCCCATCCACTCATAGTAACGAAGCAGAGAACCTACCACAAGATGGGCAATAATCATACTAACAAAGGGACGAAAAATCGGTTCTTTCCAATTCCAAATACTGATGACCAGCGAAATCGTAAAGACAGATAAACTATCCCAGGGAGCAGGAAGATAAAAGGCTCCTTCTTGTATGAAACTTCCCATTCCTACATATCCTAGAACGACTAGCAGAACAAGAATTCCAACGACAATATAAGTGCCAATTTTCATCTTAGGAGAATCTTGGACTAGCCCCCAACGTAAGATTGTGGCCACAAGTCCAAATCCAATTAGAAAAATAAGAAGTTGGCCTAAAAACGTAAGCAAATTGACTGTTAAGAGAGGACCTTTAGAAAAATCACCTAATAGTTGATAGTAGCGTAATACTGCTAAAACAAGAATTGGCGTCAAAAGGGACTCTTTGATAGAACTGCGAGGTGCTTCCTTGAGCATCTCTTTCATTATTGTTTTAGGATTCTTACCTAGATAATCCTCTGCACTCATCCCGTCTCGTTCTGCTTCTGAGAAATCTAACATCATCAAATAGATCTGCTCTCTGAGATAGTCTTCATCATAGAGAAATCCAGCAAGATTAAAACTTTCCCACAGCTCCTCAAAATACTGCTGATTCTCCTCAGAAAACTCATGCAACAAAGCGTTTGTTTCTTCATAATACTTCATTTTCTTCATGGTTTACCCTCCATTCTTAATTCCTTCTACTTTTTGACTCAAATCGTCCCATTGTTGCCAAAAGACTGAGACACGCTCTTCTCCTTCTTTCGTTAACGAAAAATACTTCCGATCTGGACCATCTGACGACGGGCGCATGTCGCCTCTTATCCATTGATTTTTTTCTAACTTTTGCAACAAAGGATAAATAGTTCCTGGAACTATAGTATCAAATCCAGCCTCTCGCAAAGTCTGAACCAACTCATAACCATACCGCTCTTTTTGACCAATCATATCCAAGACACAACCTTCAAGAACACCTTTTAATAGTTGAGTTTCCTTCATCCCTTCTCCCTTCTAATCTATTTTGTAATACCTACTAGTGGACTCACCTATAGTATACTACTTCTAAACTAGTTTGTAAAGCATAATAGTTAATACTCTTCGAAAATCTCTTCAAACCACGTCAGCGTCGCCTTGCCGTAGGTATGGGTACTGACTTCGTCAGTTCTATCCACAACCTCAAAACAGTGTTTTGAGCTGATTTCGTCAGTTCTATC